>CAYHTC010000084.1:0-9487 GCA_964359445.1 uncultured Sediminibacterium sp.
CATAGAGAAAATTAAGGTTACGATTAAGCCACAGTCAGTACTATGAGTAAGAAAGAAAGTCCATGGCAGATAGAAAATAGTCCTTTGTTATTTAGGTGCAGACTTAATTCTTTGAGGGTAGTTACAGCTACAGTCTGTGGTTTGTTTATCGTGCTCTTTGCCTGCAACAGCAGCTATACCCCTAAGCCCAGGGGCTATTATTCAATTAATTTTCCGGGAAAAAAATACCAGGTATTTAACCAGGAAGGATACCCCTATTCTTTTGAATTTCCCGAATATGCTAAGGTAATAAAGGATAGTACTTTTTTTGGTGAGACTACTGAAAACCCCTGGTGGATCAATATTGATTTTCCACAGTTTAGGGGAAGGATTTATGTGAGCTATAAAGAGATTGCCAAGAATAATTTTGATACACTGGTAAAACATTCGTTTGAATTAACCGGGAAACATACTTCAAAAGCCTATTCTATTGAAGATACCGCCATTGCCACGGCTAATGGGGTGCATGGGGTTTTCTTTACTGTAGGAGGAGATGTGGCTACCGCCAGCCAGTTTTTTCTCAGCGATTCTACCAAACATTTTCTCCGGGGCGCCCTTTATTTTGATGCTACGCCAAACGCTGATTCATTGGGCATAGTGAATTCATTTTTGCTGGAGGATATGCGGCACCTGATCAATACCTTCAAATGGCGCGATTAAGAACTTTTCGAAATCCCGGTAATGATTTAGGTGTAAGGTTCAGAACAGTTGCTGCGATATTAAGTTATCTTTGAAACAATAAATAAGAGAATCAAGAACTATGATAGCTATTGACAATGTATTGATCAGCGACCAGGTAATTGAAGAGCAGTTTGTTTGTGATCTGAATAAATGTAAAGGCGGCTGTTGCGAAGATGGCGATGCAGGGGCCCCCATGGAAAAGTGGGAGCTGGAAAAGCTGAAAACACATTATGAGGTTATCAAGCCTTATATGACGGACGAAGGAATCAGGGAAGTGGAACGTCAGGGTAAATACCTCTATGACCATGAATTTGGCTGGGTAACACCTACTATTGATGGGGCCATTTGTGCGTATGGGTACCGCGATAAATGGGGTATCATTAAATGTGGCATTGAGCAGGCTTTTATTGACGGTAAACTGGATTGGCAAAAGCCCCTGAGTTGTCATCTGTTTCCCATTAAGATTCGAAAAAGTAAAAGAGATCCGGATGTGGAACATGTAAATTATGAGCCCAGGGAAGACCTTTGCCAGGCCGCCTGCAGTTTGGGTAAAAAACTGAAGATGCCTGTATATATTTTTCTTAAAGATTCACTCATCAGAAAATATGGTGAAGAATTTTACCAGACACTGGCTGCCACAGCGGCACATATTAAGCTGGATAGTGAATAACCGGCAGACTGAATATAGTAATGATGAATCCATAAATTGAAATACACCTGATCAAATCTTAATCGTATGAGTAGGAAAGATACTGCAGCCTCCTTTATTGCAAAGAGTACTATTAAGGCTGCTGACCTGGAACACAGGCGCAAGATTAATTTTAATATCAATAAGTACAATACGGTTGTGCCACAGGGCAAGCAACAGTTTGGTAACCAGGTGATGCCGGCCCGTGAAAAAGCGAAGAACCGGAAATGGGATGCGATTGAACACCTGGATAGATATCTCGAAGAATTTGAACAAAAAATCACTTCCCGCGGCGCCAAAGTAATATGGGCAGAGAATGCCCATGAGGCTTTGGAGGCAATCGGTAAGATATGTAAGGAAAAGGATTGTAAAACACTTGTGAAAAGCAAGAGCATGGTTACAGAAGAAATTCATCTTAACCATTATCTTTTATCCATTGGGGTAGACAGTGTTGAAACAGATCTGGGCGAATATATTCAGCAACTGGATGGGGAAGCGCCTTATCATATTGTAACGCCTGCCATGCATAAAAGCAAAGAGGATGTAGCCAGGTTGTTTGCTGATAAACTGGGAACGCCTTCAGGATTATCCCCCGAAGAACTGACATTGGTGGCCCGTAAAATTCTGCGCAATAAATATGTAGAAGCTGAAGTGGGTATTACCGGTGCTAATTTTATAGTAGCCGATGTGGGAGGCATTGCTGTTACAGAAAATGAGGGAAACGCCAGGCTAAGCTGCTCCTGGCCTAAAACACATATTGTAGTGGTGGGGATTGAAAAAATGATCCCTTCTATTGAAGATCTTTCTTTATTCTGGCCACTGCTGGCTACGTATGGCACGGGTCAGAAGATTACCGTGTATAATACGATTGTTTCCGGCCCGCGCCAGGCCAATGAAACGGATGGCCCTGAAGAAATGTATGTGATATTACTGGATAATGGCCGTACCAATCTTCTTGCCAATCCTGTTACAAGAGAGGCTTTGTACTGTATTCGTTGTGGTGCCTGTTTAAATGCATGCCCGGTATATAAAAATATCGGCGGCCATGCCTATGAAACCACCTATAGCGGTCCGATCGGTAAGGTAATTACCCCTTACCTGAGTGGCATGAATGAATATAAGCATTTGAGTTATGCTTCTTCTCTGTGTGGTAACTGTACAGAAGTATGTCCGGTTCGTATAAATCTTCATGAGCTATTATTGGATAACCGTCATGAAGCGGTAGTGCAGGGCTCAAGTTCACTGGCAGAACGTATTGCCTGGAAACTATGGAAAACAGCCAGTCTCAACCGTACCATGATGAATATGGGTAATGGGAAAATAAAGAACTGGGTTGTAAATAAAGTTTTTAAAGGATGGACCACACACAGGAGCAATCTGGATTTTAGTCAGAAGACTTTTAATGAAATGTGGAAAGACCGTAAGCGATCCTGAATTTTTGCGGCAGGCGATCTTATTTATAAGTAAGTATTTTTTTCATTACATGGCATCTGCTTCCGACAGTTCCATGGCTCCTCTTTTTTGTTTCATGCTTTTATTTACAAGCCATACGCCTGCCAGGGTTATTACTGAGCCGGCAAGAATGTTGAAAGTTAGCTTTTCATTCGCCACTAAAGAGCCAACGAGTACGGCCACTATTGGATTGATGTAGGCATATAATGATGCTATTGAAGGCTCCAGGTGCTTCATTGAGTAGATGAAAGCCACAAAAGTAAAAACAGAGCCGGCAACAATTAAATAAGCTAATGCACCCCATGTTTCTGCCGGAATCTTTGCGGGAGGAATATGGTCTCCGGAAATCAATACCATCCCAAAAAGTATGATTGAACTGATTAACATTTGCCAGCCGGTTGCATAATATGGATTGATGACGGCTTTTTTTCTGGCAATGAAAATAGTGGCAATGCTCCAGGTAATCATAGCAATGAGTGAAAGGAAGATACCCCAACCAAAACCTTCTGTATGATTGTGGAAAGCATTATCGTAAAATACCACCCCAATGCCTCCTATGCCAATAAGTATTCCGGTAAGAGTGAGCCGGTTGATATTTTTATTTTTGAAAAATATCATTTCGATCAGTACCACACAAAGCGGATATAAGGCTGCAATAAGCGCCGCTAAACCACTGGTCACATATTTTAATGCCATGGTTGCAATCCCGTTGGAGGAAACAAACATGAGTATGCCCATAACGGCTAACCATCCCATTTGTTTAAGTGTGGGGATGGGCAGTTTTTTAACGAAGAAAAAGAAAAGCACGTATATACTGCCTGCAACGAATTGACGGATACCGGCCATTTCAAGCGCCGGTGTTTTTTGAACACCAATTTTACTGGCTACCCAGGTGGTGCCCCATACAATACTGGTTGCACTTAAGGCGAGATATGCTTTTTGTTTTGTTGTCAATATTTTCTTGTGCTAGTGTTTGAAATGGCGCATGCCTGTCATAACCATGGCCAGTTTATTTTCAACAGTGTAATCAATGCTGTCTTTGTCTCTCACAGAGCCTCCCGGCTGAATATATGCTTCAATTCCGGCTGCATGTGCTATCTGTACACAATCATTAAAAGGAAAGAATGCATCTGAAGCCAGTACGGCGCCATGCAGATCAAAATTAAATTGTTTCGCTTTCTCAATAGCCTGGCGTAAAGAATCAATACGGCTTGTTTGGCCACAGCCTTTTCCAACCAGTTGTTTATGCCTGATTAAGGCTATTGCATTACTTTTTAAATGTTTGCAAACCAGGTTTGCAAATACCAGGTCCGCTTTCTCAGATTCGGTGGTTTTTCTGCCGCCCACTTCTTCCCATTTCGTGTAATTACCTACATCGGAATCCTGTTCTAATACGCCGTTTAAAATATTTCTGCCGGGTATTTTTAGCTGTTTACTGTTAGCGGTTAGCTGAAGTAATATCCTGTTTTTTTTGCTTTTTAATACTTCTAAAGCATCTGCTTCAAATGCCGGGGCAATCAGCACTTCAAAAAATATTTCATTGATGGCAAGGGCGGTAGCCTTATCAATGGCTTTATTACAAACCAATACACCACCGAAAGCGCTTTCCGGATCGCCTGCTAATGCCGCATCCCAGCTTTCCTTTACTGAGCTGCGGGCAGCAATGCCGCATACATTGGTGTGTTTGATGATCGCGAATACTACCTCTTCCTTATCACCTTTTGATGGAGAAAATTCTTTAATTAACTGAACCGCAGCGTCTACATCAACCAGGTTATTGTAGGAAAGTTCTTTGCCATTTAGCTGGTTAAACAATTCAGTCAGGTTACCATGGAAAACCGCTTGCTGGTGTGGATTTTCACCATAACGAAGAATTTGCCGGTGACCCGGATTGAAATAGTCGCTGATAGCGATATCATAATGCATGACCACTTCAAAAGCTTTGGCTGCAAAAGCTTTACGTTGTTCGGGGGTTGTTTCGCCTTTCTGGTTGGTTAGTAATGTTTCAAGAGCGGCATAATCATCTTTGGCTGCAATAACCGTAATATCCCTGAAATTCTTTGCTGCGGCACGTATCATTGAAGGCCCGCCGATATCTATTTTTTCGATAATTAATTTTTCTTCAGATGTTGTGCGTAAAGTTTCCTCAAAAGGGTATAAATCAACGATAACAAGATCGATCTCCGGAATATTGAATTGTTTCATTTCTGCCAGGTCCTGCGGCTCATATCTTCTGCCTAAAATACCGCCAAATACAGCGGGGTGTAATGTTTTAACCCTTCCTCCCAGTATAGATGGATAGGTAGTTAAACTTTCTACCGCCACACAGGCAATCCCGAGATCCTCCAGAAATTTTTGTGTGCCACCGGTTGAGTAAATGGTAATACCCAACTCCTGTAATTTTTTGGCAATAGGTTCCAGGCCGTCTTTATAAAAAACGGAAATGAGGGCAGATTGAATTTTCTTTTGCATGATTGGTGGCTTTAACCTGTTGCATATTGAATACAATATAACGAACGGTAAAACTTGTTAAAGATCCACTTCAAAAGCGCCTTGCTCTGAAATGGTATGATGGCGCAAATGTAGGTTGTCGGCGTCTTTTTTCCAGTACTGTATTTTCCACAATGGATTACTGCTGTCAAACAGGTATTGCTTGCAGTCAAACACAGCCGCCAGTTGGATCAGATAGATTCCCGGGTTACCGCTGAGGATGATGATATCCACCGGAATCTTTTTTTGTACCGGAGGGAAATGAGCGGATTTGTTAATGATGAGAACCGATTTGCCGGCAGTAAGTATCATCTGGCCAGTAATGACTGTATTGGGCAGGGACTCCCATTCATTAACCCCATGTGCTGTTCTTGATGGGGTTAAATGAAAGTGTTGGAGAGTACCCTTTTCTGCTAACAGTTGATCACCTATATATTGATATCTTTTTCCATCTATAACATCTATGGCGGTATGATTGGGGATATTATATAAGATTAATTTATGTTGTTGTTGTTGCCAAATGCTGGTAAGACTGCCCAGAAAAACAAAGCCGGTAATAAAAACCAGGCCGGTGATGAGCCCCTTAACTTTCTTAAGCATTAACCACCAGGCAAGATAGCCGATAGCCAAAAACAATATAATAGTTTGTGGCAGGCTTACCTGAATATGGTCAGTAATGGCAAAAGGCAGGCTGTCGGTTCTTTCAATCACACCATTCATTTCTGTGATGAGAAAGGAAATTAATTTACCAATGTAACTATTCAAGAAGGTTATTTTGGCAAAGACCATCAGCAACAATTCGCCATACAAAATAAAACCGGATAGCGGAACTGCTACAAAATTGGTAAACAGGAAGAGATTCGGGAACTGGTGAAAATAATACAGGATAAGCGGCAATGTGAGTACCTGTGCAGCTATCGTAACTGAGTTTAGCTGCCAGACAGTATTTAAAATTTTATTAGTAAAGTATAGCTGTTTATATACAGGTTTCATAAAAAGTACAATACTCAGTACAGCCGCATACGATAATTGAAAACCTACATCCCAAAAATAATGCGGGTCATATAACAACAGGCAAAAAGCAGAGGCTGCCAGTGTATTATAGATATTTGTTCTGCGGCTAAGGTTTTCGCCGATAACAATAAAAGAAAACATGACGGCTGAACGTAAAACAGAGGCAACTGCGCCTGCAAGCAAACTGAATCCCCATAACACGATTAAGATAAGTAAGGGTCCGGCCCATCGTATCCAAATACGTTTTCGAAGAGGCTTGAGAACAAATACCAATAATCCATAGATCATACCAAGGTGTAAACCACTGATGGCAATGATATGTACTACGCCTGTATTACTGTATGCCTGAACCAGTTCTTTATCAAGGTCGTTACGGTATCCGATTAATAAGGCTTCTGCAACGCCGCTTTCCTTCCGGCCCGGTATCCATTTTCTGAGGATGGATAGTATATAGTTGCGGGATTGTATCAATGATCCGGTAAGTAGATTTTTCTTCAGTCCTGCCAGTACCCGGTAATCATGTATAGTAAGATAAACCTGGTAATGGATATCCTGAAAGGCAGCATACCGTTTGTAATCGAAACTTCCCGGGTTACCTGAGTTGGTAATGAGCTGTAATGGTTTTCTGATTAGTAGCTGTGTACCATATTCAACGGCAGGAGCCGTACTATCTTTCTTAAAGTAGACCAGCACATTTCCTTTTACTTTCTTCCACCCATCATCTGTCTTTACCCATTCAGCTTTTGCAATGGTTTTATATGAATTGGGTTTGCCGGTGAGTGGTTCCTGAATGGTTGCATACAAGGATGTCTGGTCTTTAATATGATACCCGATCCATTCAGGATCTTTTTCAATATTTTGGAAATAGATGAGTGCAGAACCGGCGCAGAGCATGAGCAGTTGCAGGCACAAACCGGTTATCCATCTCAGTTGGTATTTTTTTACTAATGGCAGGAATAGTATGATACAGAACACACTGAAACAGGCAGTTCCCGTTATGATGATGGAAAGCAGCGGGTAATCTAAGTATTGCTCCAAAAGAATACCCGCCGTTAAAGGAATTAGTAAACGGAGAAAGGGAACAGCTCTCCAGAATTGTTTTCCATACTGCCTCATGATTTAAACCTAATAAAAAAAGCTACCTGTTACGAGGCAGCTTATTAAATCAGGTATAAATACGTGTCAGAAACCGATTAGTATTAGTACTTATTTACTCAGGTTCATACTTCTTTCCTTATACAAAGTGCGGAAGTAGGGATCTCTCAGGTCTTTGATGAAACGGATAGCTTCGCCGGTACTTTTCATTTCTGGTCCCAGTTCTTTATTTACACCGGGAAACTTATCAAAGCTAAAAACCGGTTCTTTGATGGCATAACCGTCTAATTTTTTCTCCATGGTAAAATCGGTCAGCTTTGCTTCGCCCAACATTATTTTGGTAGCGATATTCAGGTAAGGTATCTGGTAAGCTTTGGCAATGAAAGGTGTGGTACGCGAAGCTCTGGGGTTGGCTTCGATCACAAATACTTTATCATTCTTTATGGCGAACTGGATATTGATCAGGCCTTTGATATTCAGCGCCCTTGCAATTTTTTCGGAATAATATTCCATGGTTTCCACCACCAATGGTGTGAGGTTGAATGCGGGTAATACGGCATTACTGTCTCCGCTATGGATACCTGCGGGCTCAATATGTTCCATTACGCCCATGATGTGAAAAGTTTCACCATCAAAAATGGCATCTACCTCAGCTTCCTGGCAGCGGTCGAGGAAATGATCGATTAATATTTTATTGCCGGGCAAATGTTTCAGTAAACTGATTACCGCTTTTTCCACGTCTTCATCATTGATCACAATACGCATCCTTTGGCCGCCAATTACATAACTTGGTCTTACCAATACCGGGTAACCTACGCGGTTGGCCACCTCAATGGCTTCATCTGCATTTAATGCGGTACCATATTCGGGATAAGGGATGCTCAGTTCTTTCAGCAGATCGCTGAAACGGCCACGGTCTTCCGCGATATCCATGCTGTCGAAGGAGGTGCCGATAAGCCTGATACCTTTCTCGTGCAGGCGTTTGGCTAATTTCAATGCGGTTTGCCCGCCCAGTTGTACAATTACACCTTCGGGTTTTTCCAGTTCAACTATTTCCCATAGATGCTCCCAATATACCGGCTCGAAATAGAGTTTATCGGCCATGTCAAAATCGGTCGAAACCGTTTCGGGGTTACAGTTCACCATAATGGCTTCATAACCGCATTCTTTGATAGCCAGTAAGCCGTGTACGCAACAGTAATCAAACTCAATTCCCTGGCCAATCCTGTTCGGGCCACTGCCTAAAACAATGATTTTTTTCTTCTGCGAGGGTATCGATTCGTTGGAGTTAAGTGTAGGGTTCATTTCTGTGAAGGATTGCGCAAAATTAGGGGTACAGCGGAATTTTGAAAGATTTTTTTTGGATTCTTGTCAACATCCTTTGGCAGACTGGGTTTGCACCGATTTTTGCCGAATAGGAATGTCTGTATCAATCTGCCCTTATTTTATTAGGTTATTTTGTCAAGTGGTCATTTTATTTCATACAATTCTTCCCGGTGGATGGTATACCGCGGACTACATAGTTCCTGCCGGATTTTCCGGTTGCGGGCAGCGCCGGAGGATGTGAATTTTAATACATCATTGCGCATAGCATAATAAATCAAATTTTGTTATGCTAAATAATTTAGTAAATTTATTTATGAAAACAGGCGTAACAGGTAACTGATGAGTAAAAAAGTTTACTATGGAAGACGAAATACAAAAGGAAAACACGTATCTGAAAGGTCGCGGCGCCCAGTTTAATCCTAAAAACCGCTTCCTGAAAAATGAAAAAATCAGGGAGCAGATTGAAAGCATTGACGACTGGACCGAACCCAATTCCGCCACTGTTTACCTGGAAGACCATGCCAAAAGCCTCGTTAACAAAGTAGACAGTCCGGATGTGGGCATGTGGTACAGCATGAACCCATACCAGGGTTGTGAGCATGGCTGTATTTATTGCTATGCCCGCAATGCCCATGAATACTGGGGTTACAGTGCCGGACTTGATTTTGAAAGAAAAATCATTGTAAAGAAAAACGCTCCCGA
>CAYHTC010000085.1:0-9456 GCA_964359445.1 uncultured Sediminibacterium sp.
ATTCTACTACCCTCACAATAACTCTTTTTATTTATTTAACTCAAACAGCTTCTTAGCTGATGAAATAGATAGTGAAAGTACAATAATTCAATGATTTGTTAAAGTGAATTACAGATACTTTTAGTGACACTTACCACCCGTAAAAAAGTGCATTTCCAGATTGATGGTGAATACCGCGGTAAAGCCAACAGAGTTAAAGCAAAAATCCTTCCTGCGGCGCTGAATCTGCTGCTGCCCGCATGATAGCTCTCTCTTTTCCATTTCAATGAATGCTTCCGCACAAAGTTACCATACAGGGGTAGGTGTAAGGTTTGGCAGATTAACCAGTGGTTTAACGGTTAAACATTTTAACAGCAGCAAAACAGCTAAGGGACGCCAAAATAACAGACGTGTAGAGTTTACATTGTATTAATCTATCATAACTATTTCATTGAAGGGTTTGCAGGATGTTCTTGCGAACCCTTTTTTATATAAATGATACAGCATTGGATAACGCTTTGCGTGGCTAAAAATTCGTATCTTAACAGAACCGTTTACAAAAATCTTTTCCTGAAAAATTAACCCGGATATATGTCATTCATTGATTATTACGAAATATTGAAAATCAATAAAACTGCTACAGATGATGACATCAAAAAAGCGTATAGAAAATTAGCCAGGAAACTACACCCCGATCTGAATCCGAATGACAAGGAGGCTAATAAAAAATTTCAACAGATCAATGAAGCCAATGAAGTCTTGAGCGATCCTGAGAAAAGGAAAAAATATGATCAATACGGCGAAAACTGGCGGCATGGCGAAGAGTTTGAGAAAGCAAAGCAGGCGCAGGGCCGTTCCGCAAGGGCCGGTGGTCAGTCTTTTTCGGGCGGCTTTGACGAATCGGATTATTCAGATTTTTTCGGTTCCATGTTTGGCGGGTCAACAGGCGGCGGCAGAAGCCGCCAAACAAAATTCAGGGGTCAGGATTTTAATAGCGAATTACAAATTTCATTGAGAGATGCATTCACTTCTCATCCGCGAACGTTAAATATCAACGGAAAACAGGTAAGGATACATATCCCGGCAGGTATCGAAAACGGGCAAACCATTAAATTACCAGGCTATGGCGGTAAAGGGGTTAATGGTGGTCCGGATGGAGACCTCTATATTACTTTCTCAATTATAAATGATCCTCAGTTTAAACGGGCGGGAAAAGATTTATATACCAGTTTCAACCTTGATTTATATACCGCGGTTCTGGGTGGAGAAATTACGGTTGATACACTCCATGGTAAAATCAAATTAAAAATTCCTCCTGAAACACAGAATGGAACTAAAACGAGGGTGAAAGGGAAAGGCTTCCCGGTGTATAAAAAAGAGGGGCAATTCGGTGATCTGTATGTGACATATCAAATTCAAATACCAACCAAACTATCAGAACGAAAAAAAGAATTATTTACTGAACTGGCCAATTTATCAAAATAAACCCATTCCTATGGAAATACAGGAATATATACCAATAGATATCTTTTGCAGGCAACATGGCGTAGACAGTTCATTCATCAGCTCTTTAGAGGAATTTGGACTGATAGAACTGGTGAAGATTAATGAGGCTGACTGTTTAACCTGTAACCAATTAGGTGAAGCGGAAAAATTTGTAAGGTTATATGCTGATCTGGAGATAAACATGGAAGGGATAGATGTGATAACGCATTTACTGCACAGGGTAAAAGAGATGCAGGCTGAAATGCAGGAATTGCAAAATAAGCTTCGCCTGTATGAAGTGTATGGATAGACCAGGCATTTACTGAAAGTTCAATTCACCTCTTTTCTCAAATCAAAAGAAAATAATTAAGGCAGGATCATTCGTATATTAATTAATTTATTTTCGGTTGTATAAAATATTGTAAGTAATCTGTAGAATAAAAAATGAGAAGTAAACAAACCTTTTTACAGAAGATTACAAAAAAACTGCGCGTGCTGGGCCCGGGTCTGGTAACCGGCGCGAGCGATGATGACCCTTCAGGTATTGCTACTTATTCTCAGGCGGGAGCCGTATTTGGGCTGTCAACTTTATGGACAGCCTTACTTACTTTCCCATTAATGGCTGCGATTCAGGAAATGTGTGCCCGTATTGGAATGGTTACCAACGAAGGGCTGACAACTACCCTGAAGAAAAGGTACCCCAAAGCCATTTTATATGTAATGATCCTGTTTAGCTTTCCGGCTATTACGCTCAATATCGGAGCAGATATACAGGGGATGGGTGCAGTGGCACATTTAATATTTCCGCAGGTTCCCGTATTCGCTTTCAGTGTTGTATTTACTGTGTTACTTATTTTTTCGATCATTCGGTTTTCTTATCAGCGACTGGCCGCCATTTTAAAATGGTTATGTATGGTACTGTTATTATACATCATTGTTCCTTTTATGGTAGAAGTAGATTGGATAGATGTATTCTGGCATACGTTGATACCGACCATTCGATTTAATAAAGAATTTTTTGGGATACTGGTGGCCATCCTGGGTACCACCATTTCGCCCTATTTGTTTTTCTGGCAGGCAACCATGGAAGCAGAAGATATGGCACATCGCAAAAAAAAGATCATGATTAATAAAAGACTCCTGGGCAATATGAAAAATGATGTTGATTTTGGGATGCTGTTTTCCAACGTGGTCATGTTTTTTATCATTCTTACTACGGGTACCGTATTATACAGTGCGGGAATCAGGCAAATTGATACCGTAGATCAGGCAGCAAAGGCATTGGAACCTTTAACTGGTAAATTAACCTACCTCTTATTCAGTTTTGGGGTAATTGGTACAGGGTTTCTGGCTATTCCGGTACTGGCAGCATCATTGTCTTATGTTATTGCGGAAACTCTTACGCTGCCAAAAGGGTTAGACAAAACTTTCAGCGAAGCGAAGGGTTTTTACACAACCATCATTGTATCATTGATGGTGGGCTTGTCCATGGATTTACTCGGCATATCACCCATTCAGGCGTTGATCTATACGGCCTTGCTCTATGGATTAACTGCTCCGGTACTGATTGCCATTGTTCTCCATATTTCCAACAATAAAGCGGTCATGGGAAAATATACCAATGGGATGTATTCAAATATAGCGGGAGCCTTCACCTTATTGCTAATGAGCGCGGCCATTATCGCGTTGATCTATTTTCAGATTACCTGAATGGGACGACTGATCAATCTTCCGTTCACATGGATCCATCCGGCACTAATGAGGCCCGCCCGCTCATCTGCCGGGCATACTTTGTGAATGCCCTTCCTACCGGGTACCTTGTCGAAAAAATAACAGGAATATCCGGTCCGGCAACTTTTTGGCGGGTAGTCTCAGAAATACCAGGATGATGATGCTTTAGTGCCCCTGGTGATGGTGGAAACGCCAAGACCCGGCATTTCCACGATTTTTTTGAGGGTTGGGTTGTTCATAGCCTTCGGGAATGGTTTATTAAGGTATATAATTTTCCACAGCAAAGGGTTCCGCAAACGTTTGTGGTAAAAAAAACAAAAATCCTTTATACCCTCAATTCCTCTATCTGTATACATTTAAAGAGCAAACAGGTGTTTGGGTCGCACAATTCTCAACCCAATGCATCGTTTTTATTGGAACTATGGTCATAGTTATCTGGTTGCTGATAATTAGGAGGTTATCGTTAAAGGTTAGGGAAGAAATTTCTAAAAAAAATTAACAAAACATTTTTTTTGTAACAAATATGTGTATTTTGTACATGCTTAATAACCAATAAACTGCCATTTATGAATTTTTCGAAGCTTGTCAGACCCATTCTCATGGGTTTATTTGCTTGCTTGTTAGTTACCTCCTCGCAAGCCCAAAACAAAACCATTTCCGGTAAAGTAACGGATGCCAAAGACGGGTCGCCCCTGCTTGGTGCATCAGTTGTTGTAAAAGGATCAAAACTTGGTACCCAAACGGGCGCCGATGGTACTTTTAGGATTGCTGTTCCGTCATCTGTCACCACTCTGGTTATTTCCTCTGTAGGGTTTGCCTCCCAGGAAATCAATATTCAAAACAAAACATCCGTTGAGGTTTCTTTAAAGGCCACCAATGAGCAACTCGGTGAAGTTGTGGTAATTGGTTATGGTACCAGAAAACTGAAAGATGCAACCGGTTCGGTTGTCTCTTTGGGTGAGAAGTCGTTTAACAAAGGAATTATTTCTTCTCCGGAAGAGCTTTTCCAGGGTCGTACCGCCGGTGTGAGTGTTACACCTTCCAGTGGCGAACCCGGAGCTGCCATTAATATTAATATCCGCGGTACCAGTTCTATCAGAAGTAATAACAATCCCCTGTTTGTTGTGGATGGTGTTCCTTTAGATGCGGGTGGTACTTCAGGAACTGCCAGCGGTGTTGAAGGTTCTTCCACTCCCAAGAATCCATTAATCTTTTTAAACCCCAATGATATTGAAAACATCAGTATCTTAAAAGATGCCTCTTCCGCAGCCATTTACGGAGCGAGGGGCGCCAATGGGGTTGTTTTAATTACTACAAAAAGCGGTAAAGGAAAAGGCGGGTTTACATTTGGTACTACCACCAGTTTTTCCAAAACTGCTAAAAGATATGACCTTTTAAGCGCACAGGACTTTTTGTTAGGTGTTAAAAAAGCCAATGTGGATGCCGGAACCGATCCTGTAAGTGCAGCAGCAGCGGTACTTTCCGTTGATAAAGGATTCAGTACCGATTGGCAGGATCAGATTTTCCAGACCGGAATTTCTCAAAACTACAATTTGGGCTGGGGCTTTTCAAAGAATGGAACCGCATTACGTATCAGCGCTTCTTATGATGATCAAAAAGGTATCATAAAAACCAGCGGTTTAAAGAGGGTAACTTCCAGGGTTAACTTTTCTCAGAAATTCGCGAATGATAAATTGAGATTTGATGCCATTGTAACGTACGCGAATGTAAAAAACCAATATGCGCCCAATACGAACGATGCCGGTTACCAGGGAAGTTTGATTGGAGCAGCCATTGCATTTAACCCAACTTATCCGGTATATAACGCGGATGGTTCTTTCTATGATCCATTAGACGGAAACAGAAACCCCGCGGAAATGCTTTCTTACTTTACAGATAAAGACAACCTGAACCGCTTTTTAACCAATTTAAGCCTGAGCTGGAATATTACCAATGGCTTAATTTATAAGATTACTTATGGTTATGATAACTCTAAAAGTGTAAGAAAAGGTTTTGCCGATCCACGTTTGAGCCCCAATGCATTTGGTGGTACCAATGGTATTGGCTCTGTTAACCTGAATAACCCGATTAACGGTAACGGTAGAGGTTATAAACAAGACTATACCTTAACCACTACCCTGATTGAGCATACACTTAATTATGAGAAAACATTTAAAAATGGCGGCCAGTTAAGCGCCATTGGCGGTTTCTCTTACCAAACCACTAAAAATTTCCAGGATAACCACGTTTACTGGGGATTGAGTACACCAGTAGTAAAACCTACAGATATATTTGTTCAGGACCTGGCTAAGTTTACCAATAATTCATGGCAAACCGGCGACAGCAGTAAATATGATCTGCAATCAGTATTTGGCCGGTTGAACTACAGTATTCAGGACAAATACTTCTTAACTGCTACGGTGAGAATGGACGGATCATCCAGGTTTGCCGAGGGTAACAAATATGGTACTTTCCCATCATTCGCTGCCAAATGGAGATTGATCAACGAAAATTTTGCCGCTAACTCTTTAGGTAAATTATTCAATGATTTCAGTATCAGAGCCAACTATGGTATTACCGGTAACCAGGAGTTTCCTAACTATGCTTCACTGGCTATTCAGCAAACCATTCTTGGATCTTCAACCATTATCTCTAACTCTAACCCTAATTTAAGATGGGAGTCTACCACCACCACCGGTGTTGGTTTGGATTTCTCTTTATTTGATTACAGGTTAAAAGGTACCATTGACTATTTCAAAAAATCAACCAAGGACCTTTTATTCTTAGCTTCATATCCTCAGCCTGCGGCTTCTGCCAACAGATGGGTTAATCTGCCGGGTTTAGTAGTGAATACCGGTTTAGAGCTTGGATTAGATTTCCAGGCTGTGAGAAGAAGTACCGGTTCATTTAGCTGGGATATTAATTACAATATGACCTTCCTGAAAAACACGGTTCAGGACTTCGGACAAAACTCAGTAATTACCGGTGCGGTTAACGGACAAGGGTTATCCGGCGCCTATGCGCAAACCATTGTAAACGGCTCACCTTTGTATACCTGGAAAATGCCGGTATACCTGGGATTAGATGGTAATGGAGATGCGCGTTATGCAAGTGGTGCACAGGATCAGTTATTAGGTAGCGCGTTACCAACCTTTACGGCCGGCTTAACCAATAGCTTTACCTGGAAAAGATGGAGTGCAAGTATTTTTGCAAACTCAGTTCGCGGTTTCTATATATATAACAATACAGGAAATGCCTTATTCCTGAAAGGAAGTTTGAAAACTGCACATAATGTTACATATGCAGTGGCAAACAGTGCTGAAGACCCGATTAACCCGGGTAGCGTTTCTTCACGTTTTCTTGAAAAGGGTGATTTTATCAGATTATCGAATGTTAGTTTAAGTTATTCATTTGCTGTTAAGAGTACTGTTATTAAATCTTTATCAGCATCTCTTTCCGGACAAAATCTTTTGTTAATTACCAATTATTCCGGTTTGGATCCAGAAGTGAATGTTGACCATCAATTAAACGGTGTTCCTTCACGTGGGTTTGATTATGCGGGTTATCCTAAAGCAAGAACATTCACCATCGGATTAAATATTGGGTTTTAATTTAAACAACACTTTAAAATGAATTTTGTCATGAAAACCATAAAAAATAATCACTTATTCATTCCGCTAATTGTTCTCTTTACGGGCATCGGAATGTCGTCCTGCACAAAGCTGGATGAAACGCTGTACGGCACCAGAAGCCTTGCTACTACTACCGGCGGAGCCCCTACACCCGGAAATTTAGCCGGTGTATATAATCAGTTAAATCAATTACCTGGTCAGGGTAACTGGTTTGCCCTCCAGGAACATACTACCGATGAGATATTAGGACCCACACGTGGTACTGACTGGGATGATTTTGGTACCTGGCGCAAACTGCATTTACATGCATGGGATGGTAACCACAACCAGTTAAATGATACCTGGAATGGTTTAAATGGCGCCCTGTTTCAGGCAACTTTACTGGCAGAAACTGCATCAGGTCAAACCAAAGCGGAAGCTCAGTTTATCAGGGCCTATTTTGCTTATTTAGTATGTGATATCTGGGGCCAGGTTCCTTACAGAGCCGCTAAAGATGGCGCTGATGTGGTACCTAAAGTGTTCAGCCGTACAGAAGCGGTTACTTTTATCCTCGCTGATTTAGATGCTGCCATAGCGGCCTTGCCAAGATATACCAAAGCAACCAGGGGTAAAGCAACCAAAGAAGCTGCTGAATTTTTGAAAGCAAAAGTTATTTTGAATAAAGCAGTATATACACAAAGTCCGGCAACACCAGCCGGTCCATTCACTTTTGCTCCGGCAGATATGAATACCGTTATTGCATTAACTAATGATATTGCAAGCAATGCTGAATTAAGTATCTCTAATTACTATTGGGATAACTTTAAATGGGATAATGGTGCAAAATCAAGCGAACTTATTTTTACCCGTGCGAATTCTGATGGTATTAACGTGGTTTGGGCAACTGCCATGGGATTCCATTATAACCAGGCACCAAGTGGCTGGAATGGTTTTACTACCTTATCTGATTTCTATAACAGTTTTGAAGATGGCGACGTTCGTAAAGGTGACGCTATCCCGGGTTATACAGATAAAGTAGGTAGCAAAGCGGGATTCCTGGTTGGACAAATTCAGGGACCTCAGGGTGGAAGTATCGGCAATCCGTTGGTTGATCTGAAAGACAGAAGCGGAAACCCGCTGAAATTCACACCTGATGTAAGTTTGTTCTTTTCTAATGAAACCAAAGGTATCCGTACGGTGAAATATCCATTGGATCCTTCTTCCATCAATGGTGGCGGTTGGGGAAGTTCTAACGAATTTGTATTCTTCCGTTTTTCTGATGCCCGCCTGATGAAAGCAGAAGCTATCTTACGAGGTGGTACAGATGCTGAAACGCCATTGGCTATTGTAAATGGTATCCGCTCTAAAAGAGGCGCATCAGCATTGTCTTCTGTTAATTTAACAAGTCTGCTGGCTGAACGTGGAAGAGAATTATACCTGGAAGCCTGGAGAAGAAATGATCTTATCCGTTTCGGTAAATTCAACGATCCCGTTGGTGAAAGACCTGCTAAATCAGATCCTACTAAAGTAGTATTCCCAATTCCTACAGTAGCTGTTTCTTCAAATCCTAATTTGAAACAGAACGTAGGGTACTAATATTTTTTATAATTCATTTAAAAGAGGTTGTATGTTTCATACAGCCTCTTTTTTGTAATTTTAGGTATGTACAGTTTTAAATTTCAGCTATTCCTTTATTGCGTGGTCTCATTGTTAGCATCCTGTAATTCAGCTAATACAGACAGTGAATTGTTCGTGTTAAAAAAAAATACCGGTATCGATTTTACCAATACCATTCAGGATACCAAATCGATGAATATTTTTAATTACCGGAATTTTTATAATGGCGGAGGCGTTGCTATTGGCGATATTAATAACGATGGGTTAGCGGATGTTTTTTTTACAGCGAACCAGGGAAAAAATAAATTGTACCTGAATAAAGGCGATTTTAAATTTGATGATATTTCAATAAAAGCGGGGTTTACAGAAAAGCAACAATGGAGTACCGGCGTAGTATTCGCAGATATTAACCAGGATGGCTGGTTAGATATTTTTATTAGCAACGCGGGTAATATGCTGAATATGGATCTGCGAAAAAATCAATTATTTATTAATAATAAGGATCTGACCTTTACCGAATCTGCAGAAAAATACGGCCTGGCTAACTCCGGGTACACCACCCAGGTTTCCTTTTTTGATTATGATGGAGACGGTGATCTGGATTGCTTTATGATTAATAATAGTCCGATTCCCGTAAACACATTAAACTATGCCAATAAACGGGAACTGCCCGCACAAAAATGGGATGTTCCCGACATGTTAAAAGGCGGCGGAGATCATCTCTATCGAAACGATGATGGGAAATTTATGGAGATTTCACAAGAAGCAGGTATACACGGCAGCCTGATCAGTTTTGGATTAGGGGTAACCGTAGGAGATGTGAATGGGGATGGCTGGCCGGATATCTATGTTTCCAATGATTTTTTTGAAAGAGATTATTTATACATCAACCAGCAAAATGGACATTTCAAGGATGAGTTGGAAGAAAGAATGCAGCATACCAGTTTAGCATCGATGGGCGCCGATATGGTGGATATGAATAATGATGGCTTCACGGATATATTCACAACCGATATGCTGCCCCTGGATAATT
>CAYHTC010000086.1:0-9444 GCA_964359445.1 uncultured Sediminibacterium sp.
GATATCAGCAAAAGCAAAAACATACCCAGTGGCTGTACAACCAGGTCAAGGAACGACTGCCTGGCTGCATTCTTTGCCGCTTTGGCAACCAGTTTGTATAATAGTTTTGCCAAGTATTTTGAAATCAACCGCTTAATAAGTAGTACCAACAAAATGGTACCTGCTACATACAAATAGCTTTCGATGGTATTATTAAGGATGATCTGTTGCAAAAAATTTTCCATGCAGGCAAGTTAGTAAACATCTCCATTATGACTGTTCCCATTTGTGCAGTTGCAGTTCCTGCCCGTCAAACACGGCATAGGTAAAATTGCGGATCCAGTCTCCAAGATTAATATAACGGCTCTGATTATTTAGTTTACAATCAATAGGATAGTGCCTGTGGCCAAAAATAAAATAATCGTAGTGCTGTTGTTGTAATACCTCTTTACTATAAACGATAAGCCATTCGTTTTCCTCTCCGAGAAAATGTTCATCGGAAGAGCCTGTTTTTTTTCGGCTTTTCCGGCTTAAATAATTAGCCAGGCCAATACCCCAGGAAGGGTGCAACTGACCAAACAGCCATTGGCAAACCCGGTTACGGAATATTTTTTTGATGAATTTGAATCCATGGTCGCCCGGGCCCAACCCATCGCCATGGCCTATGAAAAATCTTTTCCCGTTCCACTCAAACAGTTTGGGCTGGTGATAAACGGGGATATTGAGTTCTTTCTCAAAATAACCATTCATCCACATATCATGATTACCCACAAATACATGAATAAATATGCCACTATCTGTTAATTCGGCCAGTTTACCCAGGATGCGTACATACCCTTTGGGTACCACTTTGCTGTATTCGAACCAGAAATCAAAAATATCACCAACAATAAAAATTTCTGCTGCATCATGCCGTATGCTCTCTAAAAAAGCAACTACTTTTTTTTCCCTAACCAGGCTGCTAATGTGATCAGGTGCCCCGAGGTGAAAATCGGAGAGAAAATATATTTTTTTACCGGGAGCAACTGTCATGCCAATCAGGATTTATTTTTTTGATGCATATACTGCAATACATCTCCACTATCAACAATTGGTTTTCCTCTCACATCGCCATTAAACCAATATACCCATGCCTGCTCAGTACCTCCACCCACGAGAAATACTGCTGCCATTTCTCTTCTGTATAATGGCCTCTCATTGTTTTCTGTATTCAATCCCTCATAGTCGTCCAACTGTGCCATTGCCCAATCAAATTCTTCGGGGTAATTAATGCGGTATAATTCTCCAACAATGTATTTGTTTGCATGCCCATCCGGAACCGCGGCCGGATACTCTCCCATATCATATAAGGTACCCTTTACTGTACCCTCAGACAGCAATGTAAAATAACGGCTGATATACCGATAGGCCGGATGATGAAAGCCGCTGCGGAGCGATCCGTATACAAAAAGCTGGAGATTAGATTCCTGCATAAATCTGATTGATAAATTTAACTATCCACCAGGAAGCAAAATACTTCTTTAGGACCATGTACGCCTACTACCAGTGTTTTTTCAATATCTGCAGTCCGGCTGGGGCCGGTTGCCAATGTAACCGATGAGGGAAACTGTTTCCCATACGCTCCGCGCAATTGTTGCAGGCCCTCGCCAATATCGTACACCAATTGTTTGGAATAAGCAATACAAATATGTACCGGTGCATACACACTGGTTGTTCTTCCGCTTAATTGTACACTGCTCAGTATCATGCTGCCGGTTCTGGCTATCAGGGCTTCGCAGCCCGTAATTGCCGCATCGCAGGTAGCCAGCTCATCTGTGTAAACAGGTGTAAATCCTGCATTTGACAGCATATCCTGTATGCCGGTTTCTCTTGAATACAATTTTGTCCACTTACGAAGTGAGATCAGGGTTTGCAATTGTGCCGCCAATTCTTTTTCATCTGAACAAAATGAAAACCGGCCCTCCAGTTTACTGAAGTTTTCGGCAAATTCTATCTCCGGTTCCTGCCTGGAAGGTAAGAAAACGGATTCATTTCCTTCACTGGCAGGAAATGGCACAGGCACTGGTTTCCCGAGTGCCTGCTTAATTTTTTTCAGAATATTTTCTCTTGCTGTACTTGCCATTATCCAATAATAGAGGTTTCTTCATTATCTGGCGCACCGGGGTCAAAAGTTCTTTCACCAACTGTGTGGTCATTGCTTTGTTCCGGTTCAATTTCAATTAATTTTTTTTCTTCAAAAGGTCGTTTTCCTATCAAGATTTCTACATCAGATTTGTGCAATACTTCCTTATCCAGCAATTCTTTTGCCAAAATCCCTACTTCGTTCTTTTTTTCTTTCAGTAAACTAAGCGTACGCTGATAGGCTTCGTCAATAATTGCACGTACTTCTTCATCAATGATCTTTCCTGTTTCTTCACTGAATGGTTTTGTAAAGGTACTTTCCTGTGTAGGATCATAAAAGCTTACGTTACCTACTTTGCTGCTCATACCATAGGCGGTAACCATACTGTAAGCAATCTTGGTTATCTGCTGCAGATCGTTTGCTGCACCGGTAGAAATCTTATCAAAGAATATTTCTTCTGCGGCACGACCACCAAGGGTCATACAAATCTGGTCCATCAGTTGGTCCGTATTATATAAATACTGTTCAGTTGGTGTGTATTGTGCATAGCCCAAGGCTGCGGTACCACGTGGTACAATGGTTACCTTAAGTAATGGATAAGCGTGTTCCAGAAACCATCCGCAAACTGCGTGACCGGCTTCATGGTAAGCTATAATGGATTTCTCATGTGGTGCAATGATCTTGTTCTTTTTTTCCAGTCCGCCTATCACCCTGTCTATCGCATCCTGGAAATCAATCATCTCAACAGATTGTTTTCCTTTACGTGCGGCGATCAGCGCGGCTTCATTACAAACATTCGCAATATCTGCGCCGGCAAAACCCGGCGTTTGTTCTGCCAGCTTATGAAGGTCGAGTGTTTCGGAAGTTTTGATAGGAAGTAAGTGTACTTTAAAAATAGTTTCACGTCCTTTCACATCCGGTTTATCAATGGATATCTGGCGGTCGAAACGGCCCGGTCTCAATAAAGCAGTATCTAATACATCCGGTCTGTTGGTAGCGGCCAGAATAATAATGCCGGTATCACCCCCAAAACCATCCATCTCAACCAGTAACTGGTTCAGTGTGTTTTCTCTTTCATCATTACTCATGATGGCGTTTCGTCCGCGTGCACGGCCAATGGCATCGATCTCATCTATGAAAATAATACAGGGTGCTTTTTCACGGGCCTGTTTAAACAAGTCGCGAACACGGCTGGCGCCAACGCCTACAAACATCTCCACAAAATCACTGCCACTCAGGCTGAAGAACGGAACCTGTGCCTCACCTGCCATGGCTTTTGCCAGCAGGGTTTTACCGGTACCCGGAGGTCCGATTAATAAAGCCCCTTTCGGAATTTTGCCACCCAGCGCCGTATATTTTTTAGGGTTCTTTAAAAAGTCTACGATCTCCATTACTTCCACTTTTGCCTCATCCAGTCCGGCCACATCAGCGAAAGTTACATTCACTTTGGCGCCTTTATCAAACAAGGTAGCTTTGGATTTGCCAATACTGAATATCCCGCCGGGACCACCGGTGCCACCTTGTCCGCCCATCTTGCGCATCAATAAAACCCAGGCGCCTATAATGATTAATAAGGATAGAACCGTATTGGCAACGGGCCCAAACCATTCTCCTTCGGAAGTTGATTTTGTGGGAATTTCAGTTAGCTCAGGGTTGGCTTTATAAGCATCCGCCAGTCTTTCTTCAAAATTTTTGATATCATTTACTTCAAATTCAAAAAGAGGTACACCCCTGACCTTCTCTTAGAAATAACGGTCTTGAATTTATTCCGGTAAAAGTCCTTATACAGACTATCCGGTTTAATATACACCCGCACTTTGTCTTTGTTCTTAACAAGGTCCAATCGCTCCACATCACCTTTCAGTAACATGTTTTGTTTGAATTCCAGCTCATATGTTGGTGTTAGTTCGGGGGCAAATTTCATGAACTGTGCTGAAAGCAACACGGCCGCAATGATTGCATAAACCCAATAAACATTGAATTTCGGCCCCTTACGGGGTCCGTCACCTTTTTCCGGACCAGTCATTCTTGCATTTTTATTTTCCTGTGACATATTAATACCTCTGTAATTATTACGTTTTCTACTATGATTAAATGATGAACGCCACTTACTGTTTTTTATGCCTTATACATCATGCATTTGAGAAGCGGCATCGCTCCACATCTCCTCCAGCTTATAAAATTTCCTGGCATCGGGATGCATTATATGCACCACAATGTTTACATAATCTGTTAAAACCCATTGAAAAGACTGGCGACCTTCCTGTTTATAGGGCCATTCGCCGCAGTCTTTCTGAACCTGATCTTCTACAAAATCACAGATGGCTTTAACCTGGGTAGTGCTGGAGGCTTCGCAAACCACAAAGAAATCTGCGGAAGCTTCGGGAATTTTCCGAAGGTCAAGGCTTACTATATTTTCCCCTTTCTTATCCTGTATAGCTTTAATAATTGCCTTAAAAATCTTTGAATTGCGCGTTAGCCTGGTAATCTTACTTTTTTCATGGCTTTGTAAAACAGAAAGAGGTTCCAATAATCAACCGGGTTTAGATGATATAAATTTTGTTATTCGTTGCGGCAACTTTACCCAGAACAATTTTTACTGCTAATGGGGAAAACCAAGCGCCGCTGAACTAACTTCGGCAAAAATAGTACTTCTTTGTTACCCTTAAATGCTAAAAGTACCATTGGGCAACCATTCATGGAATTATCCACGGTGGATAGCACCAACATCTATGCCATGGACCACCTGCAGGCTAATTTGGCTGCTCATGGCGCCGTATTTTTTGCCCATACCCAAACCGCAGGCAAGGGACAGCATGGGAAAAAATGGGTAGCCGAACCAGGGGCAAATATTGCCATGTCTGTGATACTGGATAGTTCTTTTCTCTCCTTAACGAGACAATTCTCTTTGAGCATGATGGTTTCCCTGGCTTGCCATGACCTTTTTTCATTCTATGCCCCTGATGAAACCAGCATTAAATGGCCCAATGATATTTATTGGCATGACAGAAAGGCAGGGGGCATTTTAATCGAAACGCTGGTAAGGGGCAATAAATGGCAGGGGGCAGTTGCGGGCATTGGTATCAATCTGAACCAAACCTTTTTTCCGGCTTATGTACCAAACCCGGTATCGCTAAAGCAGATAACGGGTAAGCATTTTGACCCTGTAGCAATGGCTAAAGAACTTTGCGGAAAATTGGAATTGAGGTATCAACAACTCATTAAAGGGCAAATGGCGGAGATGCTGGCGGAATACAATTCGCATTTGTATAAAAGAAAGCAGGAAGTAAAATTGAAATGCGGGCCAATTGTTTTTACAGGTATTGTGAAGGGTGTATCGTTTACAGGTGAACTGCTTATTTTGAAAGGGTTGAGAGACAGCTTCCGTTTTGGTGAAGTGGAATGGGTAACGGATTAATACCGTTTAAGTACTGATTTTTTCCAGTAATTGATGTTTCTTATCCTGTGCCAGGTAAATTTCCGCGTCATTATTCATAACAATGATAAATTCTTTTTTATCTACTCTCTTAATATGGTTCAGGTTAAGTATATAACTGCGGTGCGACCTGAAAAAAGGTCCACCGTTTTCGAGGTATTCAAAATCAATGAGTTTTTTGGTAATCGTAAGTATACCATGAGTGGTAGTATAAAAGTGGGTATAGCTGCCATCTGCCTGCAAATAGATAATATCATCCATACGCACAACAAAAATGGTTTCCGCTGTTTGTAGAACGATTTTTTTTTCTGACTGATTGGAAAAATTTTCTTTAAGCACTTTGTATTGTCTGTTCTCGTTCACCGTTTCACCCAAAGTGATTTTTTTGAGCGCCCTGGCAATATGTTCAAGGCGTACGGGTTTTAAAATATAATCCACTGCAGATATTTCGAAAGCGCGCAAAGAATGTTCACTGTAGGCTGTAACAAAAATGATTTTAAAGTTCAGATGCTGTTCATCAAAAAAATCAAGTAACTCAAATCCGCTGTAGCCCGGCATGGCTATATCAAGAAAAATAAGATTGGGTTTTAGGTTATTGATGGTTTTTACCGCTTCGGGAACACTTTTACATTCGGACAATATTTCTACCTGGCTGAAATTTTCTTCCAGCATACCCCGCAAAGCCATTCTTGCATTTGGTTCGTCGTCAACAATGATTGCCCTTATATTTTGCATTACATACCGAAATTAACATGAGAACAGATATGAAAATCAATATTTTTAAACCGCCCCCCCTTATTCTGGTTTATGGCAGTTCTGTAATATATTTATAATGCCCCTGGGTCGTTACTATAATCCGGAATAAATAATTTAACACGTGTTCCAAGTGACTGGCCGGTATTATCCGCCTTATCCTCTATTTCACAGGTAATCTTTTGCCTGTATAATTGATTAAACAGTTCCATCCGCTCTGTTAAAGCAGCCGTAGCAAAACTGGTTGGCTTGCTTTTACTCCGTTTATTAATCTCCATAGATCGCGTTCTGCCAATTCCGTTATCATCAATAATGATAATCAATCCCTCCACCACTTTCTCGAACCTTATTTCCAGTCTCTTCTCGCCCCGTTTATGCATCAGACCATGTTTTACCGAATTTTCTGCAAAGGGTTGCAGCAAAAGAGAAGGAATATAAATTTCTGACAGATCAGTAATATTGTCAATTTTTATCTGATAAGTAAATCCCTGATCAAATCTCGCTTTTTCCAATTCGAGGTAGAGTCGGATATTTTCGATTTCATCTTTCAGTGATAATACCTGTTTATCGCTTGCCTGCAAGGTTTTCCGCATGAGATCGCTGAAATTTCCAAGCAATTCTCCGGCTTCTGTTTTTCGGTTTCCATAAACCAACCCCTGTACTGTATTCAACACATTATACAAAAAATGAGGGTTCATTTGTGCCCGAAGCGCCACCAACTGGCTTTTCAGTAATTTTTCTTTGATTAACTGGCTGTTCAGTAAACGCATCTTCCAGAAATGCAGGAATGTCCATAATAATAATCCTGCCACTAAAACAGATAGACTGATAAACCCGGCTTTTTGCCAGTATAATTTTGGTACTGCAAAGGAAAATCTGCGTACAGCACTGACATAGTCTCTGCCGGCAGTAGCTTTAATCTCGAAGATATATTTGCCCGGTGACAGCCTGTTAAACGCAAGTTGATTACTCATGGTATTTACAGGCCGCCATATAGTATCAATCCCTATTAACCGGTATTGGTATGCAAGAGCAGATGGAGAAATGTAATGAAGGGCTTCAAAATAAAAATTGACATCACGGTTATTATCAGGGATCGTGGACCGGTTGGCTATTTCTTTTCCGTTACAAACAGCTTTTATCAACGGGAACTTGATTTCAAAATCAAAATGGTCATATGCGTTTTGCCTGAGCAAAATTCCATTGGGCGTAGCCAGTATTATACTATTTTTCTCTAAAATAAAATCGGTGATGACAATATTACTAAGTCCGTATTTTTCGAGGTAGTTACTGGTCGTATTAGTAGAAGCATCTATTCTGTCTATTCCTTCTGCCGTTAATACCCAGATATATTGATTTTGTATAACTACTTTACGAACCTGTACACTGCTAAGTCCATTTTGCGGGTTATAGGTTTTCGATATTTTACCATCCCGGAAAACCAGTACCCCTTTTGTAGACGTACCGGCTACAAGGCTTCCGTCTGCTTGTTGTTGTAGTGAATTGGCAATGATTTGCGCTCCGTTTTCGTCTTTCAATATCTTAATAGTGCCATCGTAATGGTATTCGTATAACCCATCTTCATATCCCACCCAAAAACAGTTCTGATAAAAAGACCCCAGCACCGACAGGCTTCTCTTTGACCTTAATAAAAAAGACTGTCCCACACCACCATATGCCAATGTATCCGTCTTATATTTTTCATATAATGGACAACTGATTTTTGGAAGCCGATTGGCGGCGCCAAACCTGTCATTCATAATAAAGGCGCCTTTAAAAACGGCAATGATCAGATTGCCAAACCTGTCTCTGGCAATACCTTTGCTATAATCAACAGAAGTTTCAACCGGATCTTTCCGGTACTGTTTAAACACACCCCTGTTCGTGATTATCACATCAGAAACTGAATCATATGTGATAAATTCTGTTTCTCTTTGCCTGGGTAGATTATACTTAAAAACCTGTTTGCTTTCCAGATTTATTTTTGCCATAAGCCCCTGGCTATTTCCTGCCAACAACTCGCCATTGGGCAGTATTTCCAGTTTTTTAAAATTATCAAAAAGCGGGTTATTGTATATTTTCATCAGCGTATTATCCAATGAGGGGCAGATAAAAACGCCATTATCCAATGTACTGAACCAATAATTTCCCTGATAATCTTTTACCACATCAGATATGCGCTGATTAGGGAAAAAACATTTGGTTATGCCCGTTTTTTTATCCCACCTGTATGCCCCGTTTTGTGTGCAAAGCCAGTATTCATTATCATTTATACAGGTACTCTGAAAAATATACACATCGGGAGGAATCACCAAAGAGGGTAATAGCGTACAAGTTTCTCCTGTGATCTCGAAAGGTGCAGCCCTTTCTAACCCTATACCAAGCGCTATAATTGTTCCGGCATTATTCGTAAACCGCGGATCTTTATAAGATTGATCAATATTGATCCATGCTGTTTTCCCCCCTTTTGAGGAAAACAATAGTCCTCCGTTGGCAAATGCGTAATATTTTTCTTTATACAATCCCGAAGTCGTAATGGGGTCAAACCCGGCAGGCACCCTGGTAATCCTGTTTATTTTATGCGTTACTTTATCAAACTCATAAATGTTTTTGAATGAATGCAACCATAGCCGATTTGATCCAACCACTACGTTATTAAAAGAAGAAACCTCTTTGATGATTTCTTCATCAACGGTAAATTTTTTTAAACTGTCGTTTTGGTAATAAAATAACTGGTTTACCAAATTCATACACCAGATGTTGCCATCCAGATCTTCCTGCAAATAGCTTACCGCCCTGGATGCCGTATTATTAAAGGGAAGCAGTGTAAAATTTCTTCCGTTAAACCTGAATAAACCCTTATCCGTTGCTAACCAGATATACCCCTTCTTATCTGTAAGCATATCATACACAACCTGGGTTGATAACTGCTCGGGATAGTTTAACTTTTTGACATAGGGGAATTGTCCAAACGACCGGAAGAAAAAAACAGACAAAATAACAACTGCTATTATGCGCATCGGATTAGCTTATATGTATTATCCTAAATACATTTTAAAGTTAACGGGTGTTTATGATATGCAGTCATTTTTATATATGGTACTGATTTTATGTTTTTTTGGCCGGTTTATGAAAAAAACAGGGGGGTTCATGA
>CAYHTC010000087.1:0-1933 GCA_964359445.1 uncultured Sediminibacterium sp.
TAACTCATCAGGATAATATGCTTGCAAAAGGTCGCCACGAAACAGATTAGCGTCAGGCAGTAGTGACAGAATAAAATTGATGCAATCCTGATCGAACTCAGTAATGTGGGTTAGTCCAAAATTTCAACTGCTTCCGGTAAAAAAATACCAACGGCTTAAAGTCGATGAAAATGACCGACTGAAATTAGAATGGAACCTACAACAACGGACTCTGGCCAAAGTAAATAACAAAATAATCAAGGACTTTCTTTCAAACGTCTGGAAAGCCTGGTGTGGCACTGTCACACCAAAAGAAAGCCACAAAAGCGGTTAGTCTGATAGTATTTTGCTTTAGGGTTTTCCTTCCATCATCTTCGGCAATTTTTTCAAAGTAAAATAAATCAAGCCCAGCATTACCGCGAACAAAATAGTAAACACCCATAGTTTCTGGTAATTCTGCGGCACCAACAGGTGATTGGCTGATGAATAAACGAGAGAACGGGGATCAGTAAGCACATTCCAACTGTTGAAACGGAGAAACCTGCCGATAAAGATGCCATAGCTGCATAGTAGCAGGCTTAAAAATTCGCAAATGGTTACCCAGGTTGGTTTAAGGTGGCGCAGTAAAAATTTCTCAACATTCATCAGTGAAATCATACCCAGTATCAGCCCATTCCAGGCGGCGGAGATTACCAGGATCAGGTCGTACCAGAACGGGATAGGTAACCTTTGTTCGTAGTGAAAAATATCTGTAATAATATACGGGGCATTCGGAAAGAAGAGTAACCATATAACCAGCATAAGTATAGCCAGGAAATTTATTTTTTTCAGTTTTAATAGTTGTGTACTCATCACATAGGGAATCGCAGCCAGAAAAATATTCCAGGGATAGAAGCTATAGTCTTCAGTAGGAGCAAACCGGTAACGGACCAGTAATAAACTCATTGAAAAAGTGATGGACAGTAACAGCATATTACTGACAGGTGATATTTTTAGTTTCATCATAGTGCAGCAATTTTAGGGATAAAGATCAGCAGTCCGATGATAACAGCAATAATTACGGACCACAGAACGGCGCCTGCAGCCACATCTTTCGAAATTTTGATCAATGGATGATGAGATTCATGAACAGCATCGCAAAG
Source organism: uncultured Sediminibacterium sp. (assembly GCA_964359445.1). GTDB lineage: Bacteria > Bacteroidota > Bacteroidia > Chitinophagales > Chitinophagaceae > Sediminibacterium. The sequence continues at coordinate 1,122 of CAYHTC010000087.1, forward strand.
CTGTTCAATGGCATGGTTACACATTTCCAGGCTGATCACAAGCGCAAAGCAAATTAGCAGTATGCACCATTCAACTAATGGGATCCCGAAAAACCAGCCTGCAACGGATATGGGAATAACGATGGCCAAATGGATTTTACCATTCCGGTCATTCTTTAAAAAATGCCCAATGCCTGAAATGGCATATCCAAAAGATTTCATCAGGGATATTTTTTTCATGTAAAAATATTTATTGATTTGCCTGCCCGGCCATATCAGAATCATACGCTTTTTCATCCACCAGGACAGGTTCGTGTAACTCAACGGGTCTTGCGCTTCGTTTAAGCATCTGCATGTTCAGCAGTTCTACGATAAAAGAAAAAGCCATCGCAAAGTATACGTAGTTCTTTAACTGCAAATCATGCAATTTTTCACTATTCCAGCCTTCTACCAATAACACAAAACCGATCATCACTAAAAAAGAAAGCGCCAGCATTTTAAGGGTGGGATGTTTGTGAATAAAGGCTGAGATCTTTGGACTGAACAAAAACATAACGATCATGGCAACCACCACTGCACTGATCATTACTTCCAGTCGCTTAGCCGTACCACCCGCTGTTATTATGCTGTCGAAGCTGAATACCATATCAATTAACATAATTTGAACCACTGCCTGCCCAAAACCCAAAGGTTTTGTTTTTACACCTGCTGCCGTATCCGCTTCACCTTCCAGTTTGTGGTGAATTTCTTTTACTGTTTTATAAATTAAATTGCTTAAATTCTTGGAAAGGTTTTTTTTATCATTTGGGGGTTGACAGATCCGCGGCTGGCGC
>CAYHTC010000087.1:1943-9320 GCA_964359445.1 uncultured Sediminibacterium sp.
TAAATAAGAAATAAACCTCCTGCCAGCATCACCAGACTGGCCAGGTCAAAATCTTTACCAGATACAGTAAGTAAAGACTTGCCTTTTTGTGCCAGCAACCAGCTAAGTCCGAATAACAGACTGGTTCTTGAGATCATACCGGTTGCCATCCAGGTAAACCTTGCTTTGGATTGCAGGGCTTTAGGCATCCGGTTCATGATAATACTTACGAAAATGACATTATCAATGCCCAGCACAATTTCCAGGATTACCAATACCAAAAAACTAATCAAACTTTCTGTAGTGTACAATGATTCCATAATGAACTTATGTATTAAAATTTATAAAAGCAGGTATTATAACTTATGTTGCAGGGAAAGATGCCGGCAGATATTTTTTACAATAGCCGGCCCCTCATATACAAAGCCCGTCCATACCTGCACCAATGACGCGCCCGCCGATAATTTTTCTGTTGCATCTGCCCCGGTAAAAATTCCACCGCTGGCAATGATGGGTATCTTTCCTTCTGTTTGTTTCGAAAGATAGCTTACAATGTCTGTGGCCATTTTTTTAACCGGCAACCCACTCAATCCTCCCGCCCCTATATTTTGACTTTTGACTTTTGACTTTTCACTTACCAACCCCTCCCTGCCAATAGTTGTATTCGTTGCCACTAACCCACTCAGCGCTACTTCAAATGAAAGCTCAACAATATCAGCCAACTGTTTCTTTGTAATGTCGGGGGCTATCTTCAGTAATAACGGTTTTGGTGTTGCTTTTGACTGGTTTTGATTTTGCAGTTCAGATAGAATTTTTTTCAACGATTCTTTTTCCTGCAGTTCACGAAGACCGGGTGTATTTGGTGAGCTCACATTCACCACAAAATAATCCACACAATCAAATAACTCATTAAAACAAATGCGGTAATCTTTCCAGGCATCTTCATTCGGAGTTATTTTATTCTTGCCGATATTACCACCAATGATGAGTTTGGAGTCAGGGGTCAGGAGCCTGGATTGCTGCCATTTGGTGAGCCTTATTTTGATGGTTTCTGCGCCATCATTATTAAATCCCATTCGGTTAATCAGCGCCTTATCAGCGGGCAAACGAAACAGTCTTGGTTTATCGTTGCCGGGTTGCACTTTGGGTGTAACAGTGCCAATTTCAACGAAACCAAAACCCAGCGCTTCCAGTTCGTTCAGATAGCTTGCATTTTTGTCGAAGCCCGCACCCAATCCAACCGGGTTACTGAAAGGGAGTCCAAAGACTGTTTTCTGTAATCCGGTTCCGGCAAAGCAAAAATTTTGTTTGAGAAGCGATTTTACGGGTCCGATTTTACAGCCCGCTTTAAGCATATTCATCGAAAAATAATGCACGTCTTCCGGTGGAAAGCAGAACAACAAATCTCGGATAAGCGGATAAATCATGCAGCGAAGATACGCGCGGTACACTATTGACAGTCAGCCACCATCAGAAATCCACCCAGTACCCCCCAACTCCTAATTCCCAACTCACGATGCTATCCCCCTCCTGCCAAACAAAAGGTTGTTTATGCAACCTTTTGTTTATTTTTTTCCTACATTTGATCAGCTAAAATTCTTTGTCATGCAGGAAGCATATATCGTAGCCGGTTACCGTACCGCGGTGGCTAAAAGTAAAAAAGGAGGATTTCGTTTTTTCCGTTCCGATGATCTGGCTGTTGAAGTGATCAGGGGTCTGATGGCTTCTGTACCACAACTGGATGCCAGGCGGGTAGATGATGTAATTGTTGGAAATGCCGTTCCGGAAGCAGAGCAGGGTTTACAGTTTGGGAGGATCATTTCTGCACGGGCCCTTGGTATTGACGTGGCCGGATTAACCATTAACCGGTATTGTGCCAGTGGGTTGGAAAGTATTGCCATGGCAACCGCCAAAATCCGTACAGGCATGGCCGATTGTATTATCGCAGGCGGAACAGAAAGCATGAGTCTGGTACCAACAGCAGGCTGGAAAACCGTTCCGGCTTATTCTATTGCGAAAGATGAACCGGATTATTACTTAAGCATGGGGTTAACGGCTGAAGCGGTTGCCAAAGAATATAAAGTGAACCGTGAGGATCAGGATGCTTTTGCCGTACGTTCTCATCAAAAAGCATTAAACGCCATACAACAGGGCTATTTTAAAAGCGGGATATTGCCTGTCACTGTTGAAGAAACCTATCTTAATGAAAAAGGTAAAAAAGCAACCCGTTCTTATATAGTAGATACGGATGAAGGGGTACGTGCCGATACCAATATTGAGGCATTGGGAAAACTCAAACCCGCTTTTGCCATCGGTGGATCTGTAACCGCCGGTAACTCTTCACAAACCAGTGATGGTGCGGCTTTTGCTTTAGTTATGAGTGAACGGATGGTAGTGGAGCTGGGATTGAAACCCATTGGCCGTTTGGTTAACTGCGCTTCTGCCGGTGTGCATCCCAGAATCATGGGCATCGGGCCCGTTGCTGCTATACCTAAAGTGTTAAGGCAGGCGAATATGAGTCTGAACGATATTGACCTGATAGAATTAAATGAAGCCTTTGCCTCCCAATCACTGGCTGTAATCCGCGAACTGGGTCTTAACCCGGATATCGTAAATATCAATGGCGGCGCCATTGCTTTGGGACACCCATTGGGTTGTACCGGTTGTAAACTAACCGTTCAGATTTTGAATGATATGAAACGGTTGAATAAAAAATATGGGATTGTTTCTGCCTGTGTAGGTGGCGGACAGGGAATAGCCGGCATCATCGAAAATTTATAATTGGCTGAGTATCAAAATTATTTCAAAGGGCCCCGCTAATTTGGCGGGGCTTTTTTACAGGATTTCACAAGGGAATTCAGGGCAGTTGCCGAATATCTGCGAACTGTATGACCAATATCATACTTATTTGAAGGGAACAGGTATAACTTTACGCAATATACGATTGCCATGAAAAACATATTAGTTCCCATCGACTTTTCGGCCACTGCCAGAAATGCGGGCCGGTATGCGCTGCAATTGGCTGAACAACTGGGCGCTCCCAAAGTGATCTTCTATAATGCATACCAGGCGCCTTTAATGGTAGATCCCATGGTGCCGGCCGTGCAGTTGATGAATGAAGACACTCTTAAAAATGATAGCAAGGAAGCGCTGGAAAAATTTAAATTATTTGTAAAAGCTTTTTGTCCTCCAATCTGTGAAATAGATACTTTTAGTGAATATGCATTGCTGAATGAGGGTCTTGATGCTGTTTGTGCCTCCACAGGCTCCAGCCTGATTGTAATGGGTATTACCGGCGGCGGTTTACTTACAGAGAAGCTGATAGGCAGCAACACCATATCAGTTGCCAGGCATTCACATGTTCCGGTTATTATTGTTCCTCCAAATGCCAGGTTTACCAAAATAGAAGAGATCATGCTGTTGAGCGATTTTGATAAAGCGGATAAAACCATACCTGTTGCACCCCTAAGAAAAGTAATAGAAGAAACGAAAGCAAAACTTTTTGTATTCAATGTAGAAGAAGAGGTTGACGAATATGGTGTTACCTACCCTTCCAATGTATTAGGGGAAAGTTATGCAGTGCATACCCTGCTGCAGGATATGGAACCGGAATATCATTTTACAAAAAACAAAAACTATATGAAAGCGATTGATGAATTTGTGCTGGAACATCATATAGACCTGATCATTACCATCCCGCAAAAACATGGCTTTTTTGAAAGCCTGTTTACGAGCAGTCATACAAAAAGGCTGGCTTTTCATAGCCATATACCTTTGATGGTGATACACAGATGAGTTAACTCAGGTATTTCCCCACGATCGGTACCCTTCTTCCCACCCCAAAAGCTTTGGGCGAAATGCGGATGATAGGGCAGAACTGGTTTCGTTTGTATTCGTTACTGTTTACCATTTTCAGTGTACGGTCCACCAGCGCTGCATCATAACCCTGTGCTTTTATTTCAGCAGGTCCGAGGCGCTTTTCAATATATTGATAAAGGATATGGTCCAGTATTTCGTAATCAGGTAAACTATCGCTGTCTTTCTGGTTGGGCCTTAATTCAGCGCTCGGTACTTTGGTAATAATGTTATCGGGAATGATTTCTTTATCACGATTAATATATTTCGCCAAAGCATATACCTGTAATTTGTAGCAATCACCTAATACACCGAGACCACCTGCCATATCACCATACAAAGTACCATATCCGGTAGCGAGTTCACTTTTATTGGAAGTGTTTAACAGGATATATCCGAATTTGTTGGAGATGGCCATCAATAAGTTTCCCCTGCTGCGACTTTGTATATTTTCTTCTGCCAGTGAAAAAGGAAGATTGCCAAAAACAGGTTTCAGTGTTTTCAAAAAAGCATCATATACATCACTAATGTGGATGATATCATAAGGGTTATCCAGTTGCTTACTGAGTTGTACCGCATCGTCTACCGAATGATCTGTTGAATAAGGCGATGGCAGCAGAACCGCTCTCACATTTTCTTTGCCCAATGCATCACAGGCAATCGCGAGTGTAACCGCCGAATCAATTCCACCGGATGAACCCAGAAGGGCTTTACTAAATCCCATCTTGGAAAAATAGTCGCGTATACCTAAAACCAATGCATCATACACCTGTGCAATATTCAATTCAGGTTCAAGCGTAGCGGGATTCAGTTCTTTATCCGGTATCCGGCCGGCAGGCTCTATGATGGGCGCATCAATCGTTCCGTCATCCAATAATACCACGCTTTCAAAAGCCTCTTCGAACATGGGAAATTCTTTGCAGAGATTAGCATCTTTATCAAAAATTAAGGATGCCCCGTCAAATACTACTTCTGTCTGGCTGCCGATGGCATTGCAATAAAACATGGGCAGATGATACTTCAATACATTCGCCTTAATCACCGATTTACGATCCTCATCATGTGTATAATCAAAAGGAGAGGCACTGATGTTTAGCATGATATCCGGCCGCTGCTCCATTAATTTATCCATGGGACAAATACGATACAATGGATTATCACCCATGTTCCAGATGTCTTCACAAATGGTAATAGCGAGGCGTTTACCTTTAAAGGGTACTACCTGCCAATCGAAGGCAGGTTCAAAATACCGGTACTCATCAAACACATCGTAGGTAGGTAATAAAGTTTTATGAATTTCGGCTTTCACTTCTTTTTCGTAAAGAAAAAATGCGGCATTAAAAAGGCTTTTGCCTTTTTGCAGGGTATTCCTTGCCGGGCCACCAATCAATACGCCAATGGTATCGGCATGCTGCCTGATCTGGTCTATGGATGCATAGCATTTATTAATGAAATCATTGAACTCCACAAAATCCCTTGCCGGATACCCGCAAACACTCATCTCACTAAAAATGACCAGGTCACCACCCTGTGATTTTGCTTTTTCTATGGCCTGAATTATCTTATTCGTATTGCTTTCAAAATTGCCAATATGATAATTCTGCTGGGCTAAAAATATCTTCATGGTGTAAAGTTCCGTAACTTTTGGATAGTTTTTCATTTTTAAGTTAACAAATCAACCACCTGTGCAATTCGCATCCCCGCATCTCAATACAGAAACCGGCGCCGGCGAACTCATGGTTATACGGATAAATAACCTGTACATTCTTTAACAGACAAATAATTAAAACATAGCTGCCGGTATGCCGCGCAGGATTACTTTTGTAAATGCCGTCTGCATTAATGTAATGAAGCTTATGAAGCAAAACTTGTTGTATATCTGTATTATGCTGGTTGTATTGGGTTGCCGGTCAAAAAAAAGCATACCCGATGTGTCTGGTATCAATATATCCCTGCAGACAGAAAGATTTGAAAAAGATTTTTTTTCACTGGATACACTGCAACTGAATAGTTCCCTGCAAAAACTGTATGAGAAATACCCCGGGTTTACACAGGATTATTTATTTAATATTTTGGGCAGCTCTGCCGATAGCGCCACAAAAGAAGTAACACTGTTTCTTCGCAGTTATACAGGTATGTACCAGGCTTCTCTTGGTAAATTCAAACAGTTTAACAGTGTTGAGAAAGAAGTGGTACGTGGATTACAATTCGTGAAATATTATTTTCCCCAATACCCGCTTCCCAAAAAACTCATCACTTTTATCGGGCCCATCAACGGTTATGGTAATATCATCACACCCAATGCGCTGGCGGTGGGGCTGCAGCTATCTATGGGGAGAGACTATCCCTTATACCTTTCAGCAGAAGGACAGCAATTGTATCCACCATTTATTTCAAGAAAATTCGAACCCGCTTATATACCGGTAAACTGTATCCGGAATATTATTGATGATATGTATCCAGATAAGAGTATGGGCAAACCATTGATAGAACAAATGGTGGAAGCGGGTAAGCGGATTTATTTACTCGACAGATTTTTACCCGAATTGCCAGACACTTTAAAAACAGGCTATACCGAACAGCAGTTAAAGGGATGTTATGAGAGCGAGAAAAATATCTGGAGCTTTTTTGTACAGAATGATCTGTTATATAATTCCGATCCCAATCTTACCCGCGATTATATGGCGGATGGCCCCAATACGGCGGCTTTCGGCGATGCCTCTCCCGGTAATATCGGGCAGTTTGTTGGCTGGCGGATTATAAACAAATGGATGGAGAAACACCAGGACCTGCCGCCGGATGCTTTGATGAATATGCCGGCTAAACAAATTTTTGCAGAAGCCAGATACAAACCTAAATAATACTAATTCATTTTTGTTGGCGCGATCATTTCAAAAGAAGGAATATTAACGGAGAACAATTGTTTGCTGTTTTCGTTCTGCATTTGATAACTGCCATGCATTTTGCCCATTTCTGTACGCAGGTTACAACCACTCACATACTGGTAATTCTCGCCGGGTTTCAATACGGGTTGTACGCCAACCACTCCTTCGCCTTCCACTTCGCGGTGTTCGCCATTACTATCGAAAATATACCATTGACGACGCAGCAGCTTAACCGTAAAATTATTGTGATTTTCAATAGTAATGCGATAAGCAAACATGTACTCCCCGTTCATCGGCTTGCTGTAGTCGGCCTGGTAAAAGGTTTCTACACTGATTTCTACGCCCTCTGAAATTTTGGATACCATTGATGGATTGGGTTGCTTCAGGTAAAAATAAGGAATTGGGGCAAAGAAACCCGTGAAAAAATAGTGAATTGTAGATATACCTGACTCTGGAGCCAATCATCAGAATTATCCATCTGATTTAACAGTGTTGTGTTGCGTTTGCGCTTAATTTTGCAGCAATTAATAATATGGATATGACAAAAATTGCCGTTGCAAACGGAGATGGTATAGGTCCGGAGATTATGGGAGCTGTTTTATCGGTTTTTAAAGCCGCCAAAGTACCACTCGAATTCGTTTTTGTTGATATGGGTAAA
>CAYHTC010000088.1:0-3791 GCA_964359445.1 uncultured Sediminibacterium sp.
TATTTCAGGATCAGTTTCCCTGCTTTTTCATAAGAACCTTTGTATTTATTTTCGGTCTGGAATTCAGATAACTGGCAAAGATCTTCCATGTGTATTTTTTTACCCTTCACCCTGTCAAAGCGCTTTGCCAAATAAACCAGGTTTCCGTCTGTTGCTTTTAGCAATGTATGATCACATACCTTAATGCGAAACAGCGAAGCCAGGTGCATCGTCAGGTCTTCTGTTTCCGGCATGGAAGGAAAACGGTCGTGCTGAGGCTTGAGAATATATTCTCCCCACAGGCCTACGATGGTCAGGCGATTCTCTTCTTTTGATTTTTCAAGTGTTACTGATAACTTGGGTTGCACCCCGGTAACTGCAATCCGCTTGTTAATTGTCTTTTCAGCCAGGTCCTTTAATAAATTATTGTTCAGCACAAGTTCCGGCACTTTATCAATACCGAAGAAACGCTTCGAGCATTTTGCATGGTATTCCGCGTCTCCTGCATCTTGGTAACAAAACCAACAATTCGCCATAACTTTTTTATTTATTCATTTTCGGGCACAATGCTAACTGCGCCAATCGCATCACGGCAAGCCAACAGCAATAATCCAAATCGGTCATTGGCTTTTACTTTCCAGTGTTCTGTTGCAATATCAAGCAACCATCCTTCCGGAATCAGTCCATCAAAAAAAGCAAACAATACTTTGCTTTTAAATGGTTCTTCCTGTAAGGGTAAGGTCAGGCTCACCGGACGAGGGCTTTTATTCAGGTAATTGGTATCATACACAAATTCATATCCTTCATCAGTTTCTGAGATAAAACCTGCAAGATTTTCGCCATATAACACTTTCGCTTTCTTACTCATGACTGTCATTGGTTTTAGGTTCCGGCTTTAGTTCCATTCCGAAGAGCGCCAAAAGTTGGTTTACTTTATCCATACGCAAAGTCGTCTTACCTTGTTCTATATCCCGGATAAATCTTATACCTAGCCCAGATTTGGAAGAAAGTTCTTCTTGTGTCATGTTGTTCGCCTTACGCTTTTCCTTTATTAGTCTTTCGAGATCAGCCATAGTATTGCATTTAGGATATAAATATACCACAATATACCTAATATTATACCCGATCGGGTATAATATTAGGTATATTGTTATTTTTTATACCCGATCGGGTATAATATTATTTAATATAATGTATTTTATACCCGATCGGGTATAGTTTACTAAGCGAATGAGCATATAAATATCTCAATTTTGTCAAGTATTTTGGCTGTTTACCTGACATGTCATAACGGCATCGTTGTAGTATGAACTCACTGCCAACCCGATGGATATTTTTCATATTGTAATTTCTATTTTAACAGAAGCCGGTATAAATCATCTGCCTGTAAAACCGTCTTCGCCGATATTTTCAACCGGAAAATATCCCTGATAAATAGTCACTACCCATTTTAAAATTCATTGCCCAATAATATTTAATCACTCTTTTAAAGTCCAAGCTGCTGAACAATCTTATCGTATGCCGGATTACCGGAATAATATTTCTTTAATACACCGGCGTATCGTTTGGCCTTATCAATCTGATTTAATTGTACATACAACACGCACAAGGTATAATTAAGGTCGGCATCCAGGGGCGACAATTCCAATCCCTTCCCCAACATGCTGACGGCTTCTTTTGTTTTACCATTCTGCTGCAACATCAAACCATAATTATAATATACTCTTGGATTATTTGTTTTTAATGCTATTGCTTTTGACAGACTTTCTTCTGCTTTCGCGGGGTTTTTCATTTCATTATAAAGTAGCGCCATGTTAAAATAAATACGATCGTTTTTAGCGTCTGTCAGCAATGCATCCTGCAACACTTTTAGCGCATCATTATTTTTGCCTGTTGCATTATACAATACTGATAAATTCAGCCGGGCATAATTCATGGCAGTATCTTTTTGTAAACCCCGCAGGTAAAATTTTTCAGCATGGTAGTAGTCCCGGAGCTTAAGATAATAATCACCCGCCATTACATTTCCGGATGCAAAATCTGTCTGGTATAAAATATATTTCTCCAACTCATTCCTTGCTTTGGTAAAAGCGGTATAACAGGACTGCGGTACCTGACCGGAAGGAACGGTAATTAATAAATCTGCGGCAGCAATACGAACCGCCCTTACATTGTCTGATAATAACGGACCACTTGCAGTAAGCCATACTTCTGCAGGAAAATTAGCAAGGCTTCGCAAAGCCCGGTAACGGATCTGTGCATCTTTATCCTGCAAATTTTTTAATAATTCTTGTGAACTGTTACGGGTATTGATATCTTTTAAATAATACAAAGCTGTTGCTTTTATAATAGCAGGCGTGGCTGTATCATTAAGTAAACGCGTGATGTGTCCTTCACTATTCGCATCCTCTTTACTTGCGGGTATAAGATCTTCCGCAAAATGATAAATACGATTGGACCCATACCATTTGGTTATGGCGCCGGCCGTCCATGATGGTGATTTATTTTTATGGCAATTATTACAGGCATTAGGAGTGCCGTATTTTACAGACAGGTCGGGACGGGGAACACGGAATGTATGATCGTACCTAAGATCATTACCCATGTAAACCGTACCCGGCATGTGGCAGCTTTTGCATTCTGAAGCAATAGTGCCTGCCTGATGAAAAGTATGCGAATAATCATCATACTTTTTGGAATGGCATTGCATACAAAGCTGGTTACCAGTTAATACCAGTTTACCGGAATGCGGGTTATGACAATTGCTGCACCTGACTCCGCGATTGTACATTTTACTTTGCAAAAAAGAAGTGTAGGTATAATCTTCATCCTTTGCCTGTCCATCGGCATAAAAAAATTCTTTTGAAGGAATTTCCGGAATATAGTTATCCATTAATTCAGTAGTTGCCAATAAGTCTGCACTTATTTCTGATCTGCGTGCATGGCAGGGCGCACAGGTATTAATTTGCCCGGCCTGATTAGTATTTTTGGGCATTTGCATATAAGAACCCTTTACTTTTTCTCCATCCTTGTACGCACTGCTTTTTATATAATCAATATGCAATTGACCGGCGCCATGACAACTTTCACAACTTACCGTCATTACACTATAGGTGGTATGATACGTATCTTTTTCAAAGTCGTAGTTTTTTTTCAGGTTCGTGCTGTGGCAGGCGGCACACATGGTATTCCAGTTTTGGGCATTCCCCGTCCAATGCAGCCAATCATGCGAGGGAATTTTTTGTCCCGCATACTGATGAAACCATTTTTTATTTTTCGTGTCCCAGTTCTGCCTTGCCACCTGTAACCTTCCACCAGGAAAGGCTACCAGATATTGCTGCAATGGCTTATAGCCAAACGTATATTTTACTTCATAATCATGGTATCTGTTATCATCGCCTTGCGTTCGGATAAAATATTTACCCTCCTTTTTAAAAAAGCGGCTGACGATGCCATCGGCTGTAAACGTTTTATCATTGAAACTGCCTTCTACCGTTGAATCATTAGCAGGCTGCATGGCTTTAAAATGACCGGAGGATAACCAATCATTATATTGGCTTGCATGGCAACTTTTACATTGCCGGTCACCCACAAAATCATTAGCGGCAATACGGCTATCTATGTCATTGCTTTGGGGGGTACACTGTTGTATCAGTATCGTACCCATGCCTATAAGTAACAGTACTCCAATAAGCATTAAAAATTTTCTTCTCACTTTCAAAAAATAAAACAGGTTTTTACATCTCCTTTATACAATTATCCGTAACCCGGATATCTCAGCTTCTGCATCTTTAACAGCTTGCACCACTTTT
>CAYHTC010000088.1:3801-9120 GCA_964359445.1 uncultured Sediminibacterium sp.
CTCCGCTAATCCCGGTTTGTCTTTATATTTTTTCCGAAGATCATCAAGCTGCCTGTGTAACATGGCCCGGACTTTTGCATAAGCCGGATCATTGTATACACTATGCATTTCGTGCGGATCTTTCTGCAAATCATACAATTCCCATTCATCTACATCATAATAAAAGTGCATTAATTTATAGCGGTCGGTACGGATCCCATAATGCCTCTTTACATGATGTTCGGCAGGATATTCATAGTAATGATAGTAAACAGCATTGCGCCAATCCTTTACAGGCTTACCGGCAGCCAGGTTTCTAAATGATTCGCCCTGCATTTCCGATGGTTTGGCTATACCGGCATAATCCAGAATTGTGGGTGCATAATCAATGTTCTGAACCAAAGCCGAAACCACTGTGCCTGCTTTAATTTTTTTCGGATAGCGCATCAACAAAGGAGTACGCATCGATTCTTCGTACATAAAGCGTTTATCGAACCAGCCATGTTCGCCAAGGTAAAAGCCCTGATCAGAGGTATAAATAACTATCGTATTCTCATCCAGCCCATTCGCTTTCAAATAATCGAGCACCTCACCCACACCATCATCAACTGATTTAATGCATTTCAGGTAATCACGCATATAACGCTTGTATTTCCATTTGGCCAGTTCCTTTCCTTCAGGTTTGTTTTTTAAAAAGGCTTCATTGCGTGGAGTATAAGCCGCCCGCCAGGCTTTCAGTTGTCCGGCATTAAACCGCTTAATATTCTCCATGAAATTGGTGGGTTCCCCGGTATAGGGATCATTCTCAAATTTCATATCATGTCCCCAGTTCATGTGCTTTACAACTTCCATTTCCTGGGTGTGTGCCGCAGTACCCCTTCCTTGATAATCATCGAAGAAATTATCCGGGAAAGGGATATCCTCATCCTCATAAAGGTTAAGATATTTCTCTTCGGGCAGCCAATTGCGGTGGGGCGCTTTTTGGTGCAACATCAGGCAGAATGGCTTCGATTTATCGCGATGATCAAGCCAGTTGAGGGCAAATTGGGTAGTAAGAGAAGTAACATATCCTTCCACACGTTTTTTCACTCCCATTTCAATGAAATCAGGATTGTAATAGCTTCCCTGCCCCGGAAGAATATTCCAGTAATCGAAACCCTGTGGATTACCTACCAGGTGCCATTTCCCGACCATTGCAGTCTGATAGCCCGCTTTTTGCAGCAACTTGGGAAAAGTCATCTGATCCTGGTTGAAAACCGAGGCTCCGTTATCTACTCTGCCGTTAATGTGATTAAATTTTCCCGTCAATATCACGGCCCTGCTGGGTGCGCAGAGGGAGTTAGTTACAAAGCCCTTTGTAAACAAGGCTCCTTCATGAGCAAGACGGTCAATGTTAGGCGTTTGATTTAACCCGGATCCATAGGCGCTGATCGCCTGATAGGCATGATCATCACTCATAATGTAAATAACATTAGGCCGATGTTTCTCAGGCAATTTTTGAGCAAAGGAAAATAATATTCCTACGGAACAAATGGCAACAACAATCAATAAACTGTATTTATTCATATTCCTGCTTCTTTACTTCTTTAATGAATGCTCATACTGCACATCATACATATCACATCGTTCTCCGGTATCTCTATAACTAAAGCCGTATTACCTGTATAAATATAACCAATCACTCAAACATTTTACCTCACTTATTTAATACCGGTGGCTGGCAGTATTTTATCCATTTGCGCGGGAGCCGGTATAATGGCCTTCTGCTTCTCATATTCCTTTCTTAAATCCTCAATGATATCAGGGTGTTGTTTGGCCACATTGTATTTTTCGGAAGGATCCACATCAATATTATACAATAATGGGGGATCATGGGGTACAGGGGCTTCCCGTGAATAAGAAGGATGCGTTGTAAAATGGGCCTTCCAGGGGCCTTTTCTTACCGCGTACAAACTTTCGCTGATATAGTAGTATATCATATTTCTCACCATATTCTTTTTACCGAATAGTATATCTGAAATATCCATCCCATCCAGTATCCTGTCTTTCGGAAGATCCACCCCTGATAATTTTGCGAATGTGGGTAAAAGGTCCATGGTATTGGTAAGGGCAGAAGATACTGCATTGGCTTGGATTTTTCCGGGCCACCAGGCAATGGCCGGCTCACGCATTCCGCCTTCATAAGTAGAATTCTTTCCTTCATAAAGTGTACCGGCTGAGCCGCCATGATCTAACTGGGTAAGCCAGGGGCCATTATCACTGGTGAAAATCACAAAAGTGTTTTTATCTATCTTAAGGTCTTTCAGTGTTTTAAGTACCTGGCCTACACTCCAGTCTAATTCTGCCACCACATCTCCATATAATCCACGTTTGCTCTTTCCTTCAAATTCAGGTGATGCATACAAGGGAACATGTGGAAAGTTACTGGCATAATACAGAAAGAAAGGCTTATGCTGATCCGCATTTTTCTTTATAAAATTGATTGCCTCTCCGGTGTACCGCCGGGTAAGATAATGCTGATCAGGCTCCTCTTCTATTACCCTATCATTCCTGTATAAAGGCAAAGGAACGGCATTGGGCTTTGGAGCAGTTGCATCGGGATTATCGGGATTGTAGCGGGTTGTACCAATTTTTCCCATATCGCTGGAATAAGGTATCCCAAACCAATCATCAAATCCCTGGTGTGTGGGTAAAAATTCGGGAAGCTGCCCTAAGTGCCATTTGCCTATAATGCCCGTTGCATAGCCTTTTGTTTTAAGCATTTCGGCGATGGTTATTTCTTTTAGAGGTAAACCACTGGCAGAATTCGGGAAAAGTACACCGCGTTTACCATACATTCCTGTTCTAACACCTAACCTTCCTGTAAGCAGCGCTGCCCTGCTGGGAGTACAAACGGCAGCTCCTGCATAAAATTGAGTGAACCGCATACCCTCGGCGGCCATCTTATCCAAATTCGGTGTAAGAATCGTAGGATGCCCATAGCTGCTTAAATCCCCATACCCCAGATCATCCGCAAAAATGACTATAAAGTTAGGTTGCCCGGATTGTGCATGATGCGTTTGTGCATGGCCTGTGTAACAGGTTACTATAAGAAATAATAACAGGATACTGATACGTGCTTTCATTTGCTGGTTATTTAGATTACCAAAACAATTATACTCAATTATTTTGGTATTAAATCAAAGGAGGGGGCCGGTATATCTCTCCCAATGAATATATGTTCCATGAAAAGGAATATTCGGATACACCTTTTTTCATCCATTCTTCATGCGCAGTACTGAGCTTAATCAAAATATTTTTATATTTTGGATCTCCTGCCAAATTATGAAATTGATATGGATCTGATTTTGTATTAAAGAAAAACATAGTAAGGGAATCAACAGGGTGATACAATAGTGTTTTTTAAAAATGCATGATATTGAGTTTGAGCGGTTTTCTTATGGACTTTACTTTTTTCGGCATTTCTTTTTCTTTCATCATACCCGCTTTACCGCAGATGTAAATACCGAGTAAACAAATAACAACCCCGGCCAGTACAATTCGTCCCCAGCCTGTTTCCTGCATACGCGGAGCAACTACCACATCTGCATTCTATTCGCGTATTTTTCTGATGAACCGCACCCTCACTTCAAGGGTGGGCATTAACTCCTCATCATGATTACATTTTAATTCCGGAAGCATTTTCTTAAATAATTATACAACTCACCCATATTTGGCGGCTGTCGAAAAATGGCTGATAATTTTCCCTCTTTATCAAATAATGCCGTAAAAGGAAAGGTTCCTATTTTATAGTAACCAGGTACTAAAAATGAATTGCCCTCTGTACCTACTTTGATGTTCTTAAATTGCTCCAGCCTGAACTCTTTAGAAAATTGCCGGAGCTTACCTAATGGCAGATAGGAGATCATAATGATCTGCGTATTTTTAAAATGATCCATTACAGAAATTAACTCTTTGGTATATTCCCTGCAATGATCACATTCGGGCGCGAAATAAATAAGCATTACCGGGCTGCCCTTTTTTAATTCCTTATAATCAAAGGGTCTTCCATCGGTTAATACTATTTTAAAAGGCGGAATGCTTTTTTTAATTTCTGGCGGTTGCCCGGAACTGAGTGTAGTTACCAATGCAAACAGCAGTAAACAAAATATCCTGCACATCTTTCTTTTATACTGGTATACCCGCATTATTATAAATAGTTTAGTGTGACTTTTACTTTTCAAATCCTACAATAAAAAAATACCCCTCTCAGAAAATACATTTATGTGGCAGCGTTCCTTTCGCAGGAACCTTCGCATAAAAAACATCACCGCTTTCAGGATACTTTTTTAAGTCTTCTTCACTTAAATCCTGCCGGGCAGTAGTTATAAGCAGGTGATCCAGGTTTTCTCCTGCAAAGGCACAAGAGGTAACATTGGGTACAGGAAGTTTTACCGTACTTATTAATTCACCATTGAGCGGGTTCCAGCGATAAACGCCAAAACCTCCCCAGTGGGCAATCCATAACATACCTTCCTCATCAATAGCCATACCATCCGGAGTTCCCATCCCTGTGGGAATATGGATCACATCCTTTTCAAAAATGATTTGTCCTGTTTCTTCCTCAAACAGGAATGACTGAACCTTATGGGTTGGGCTGTCTATAAAATACAATCTTGTATTATCAAGCGACCATGCGAGCCCATTGGATATAGTAACCTTATCCTGTTTTTTTTGCAATTCCATATTTTCATTCACGCAATACAAAGAACCCGCCCCTTCCATAAAGTCCATCTGCAATGTGCCTACCCATAATCTTCCCCGGCTGTCAACCTTACCATCATTGCAGCGATGCCTGTTATATTGCTTCTCTATATCAATTAACCAGGTTATTGTTTCTGTGTTCAGATTATACCTCGCAATACCTCCTTCCAGGCCCAACACTAAATGATTATCCTTGTCCTGCACAATCAGCGTAACCCTGTAATCAAGCCTGCGGCATTGAACAGTTTTTTCCAGCCATTTATATTCATAGAATTTTTTCCCTTCAATATCTACCCAAAAACAGCTATTCCTTTCAGCATGCCACAATGGCCCTTCACCTAAATAGCATTGAGAGGGATATAAAACAGAAGCATTCATTGATGAATAAATCATATTGGTTCAGCTAATTTTATGAGGGCCAGTACTGCAGCATTTTTTTTCTGAGGAATGCAACACTGCGCTCCAGTTGATCCATTCCGTCTACTCCGTCTTCGATACTGATCCATCCGTTAAAATGCACCCGTTTCAACTCGGTAAAAATAGCATCATAATCATTCAGCCCTTTGCCAATCTCACCGTGGCTCAGCCGCTTTGCAT
>CAYHTC010000089.1:0-8954 GCA_964359445.1 uncultured Sediminibacterium sp.
TTCTCCAAAAATTCTATATTTATACAACAAAAGTAACCCCGGATTATTCACCGGCAGATAGGTTTACTTATCCGGGCCAAAAAAAAATGGCACCCACCCTATAGAGTCCACTATATAAACTGAAGTGGTAGTTATCTGCGTTTTTTGGATTGTTGCAGGTGATTTGTACGTTTATCGGGTAACCGGTTATCAAGGCAGGTAACCCAAAAAGCGCAGACGAAATAGATTGAAAGGGTTTATACTATTTTTGGATTATTGTTGGAATTAAGCATAAATTCAACGTAGTTTTCTTATTGTTGTGCGTTCCTTTACAATGAACAAATAAAATTTAAATCATTAGCTTTAATTCTCCAAAAATCATGCATCAGGTTCGAATTAATTATTTAATAATTGTCATGCTGATTTTGTGCAAATCAGTGCCAACTTTTTCACAGGAAAGTTTCAAACTAATACAATACCCTACCTCAGATCAGGGGCAAATTGAGGCGGCATATTTTGATGCGGGTGCAGAAAAAGTGGTGATTTTTGCACATGGTGCTGCGTTCAACAAAGAAAGTTGGTATTTTCTTGCTGAAAAATTTAAGTCAATAGGAATATCTTCACTATCCATTGATTTCAGGGGTTACGGAAAAAGCAAAGCCGGCAGTAGCAATGAAAGATCACTTGATATTTTAGGTGCCATTAATTATGCAGTTCAACAAAACTTATCTGAAATTTATATCATTGGCGCCAGTATGGGAGGGGCAGCGGTACTTATGGCACTCGATGGACTTGAGCAGCCCGGTGTCAAAAAAGTAGTCCTGCTTGCTCCAGCAGGGGGTCCCGCTGTTATGTCTTCTTCTATCCGAAAACTATTTGTTGTTGCTCTTGAGGATAGGTTTTATAATAGAGTAATTGATATTTACGAAAATTCAAATAGTCCAAAAAGCTTAAAAACTTATCAGGGAAATTCTCATGCCCAGAATCTATTCAGCTCTGAACATGCGACTGATTTGATTAACCATATTATAGAGTTCATTACCCAATAATTTAGATTATACCTATCAAACTCAAAATTCAGAAACATAAGAAAAATTAAAATAGCCTGTGTGCAGGCCACTCCTGTAATTTTTGATAAAGCAAAAACTTTGGCAAAGGCCGAAAAGCTTATTAAGGAAACTGCCAAAGAGCATAAAAGTAAAATAAAAATGAACAAAATACCATTTCAAACTATTGACTGGACTTCCATCGGGAAGGTTGAATATAAAGGCGAAACAGGAACAGCCTATTGGCAGACAATTCAATTCAATGGACTTAGAATTCGGCTGGTAGAATACACAAACGGGTATTTGGCGGACCATTGGTGCCAAAAGGGACATATTGTTCATTGTTTAAACGGAGAGTTTATAAGTGAACTAAATACAGGCGAGAAAATAAAACTGTCAAAAGGCGGGACGTATATTGTATCGGATAAACTTAGCTCTCATCGTTCAATTTCTGAAAATGGAGCTACACTACTAATTGTAGACGGAGACTTTTTAAAAATTGATTAGAAAATATAAATTAATTAATAGTCGGCGATCAATTCCACTACTCAAACACAAAATATAACCCTGTACAGATGATCAGCACGGCTATGGAGGTAAGTCCGTAGAGTATCCAGTAGTATAATTCCGGTACCGGGTTTATGATGGTAAGTAAACAACTGATAAAACCCAGGAAAGCGCCAACAAACAGGAAAATGAATCCGGTAACCGCCCTTTTCACAGATTTTGCCCTGTTAAATTCTTTGAGATGGGTTTCGATGGCAGCCGCATCATAGCCAAGCGCTATCAGCTCTTCCTGTATTTTCGCAGGTTCAAGTTTATCAGCAATCCATTGCTGAACAATAGATGGACTTACAGAAGCAACATTGGACATAGCAATCGTTTTTTTAAATAAGTATTCTCTTAGCAAAAGCCTCAGCACTAATATAAGTAGTTTCATTGAAATCCAGCCCCAAATTACTAACCCGTTCTTCAAAAAAAGCAAATTGAGGTAAAGCATACTATGAATGCCACCTGACAATAAATAATACCTGTATTGGCACTTTCAGGCTTTTGCGAATCCATTTATTACAGAATTTTATAAAACTGTTACAAAATTATTGGATAATCCTCTCTGGCACGATTTTCCCATTACTATTAACTAATCAAATACACTGAAATGAAAAAGTTAGCCCTTTTAGCAATACTTATTTGCAGCATGGCCATCCGGCAGGAAACCCGGGCGCAGATAAGATTTAATGTAAACCTGAATATAGGAAGTCAGCCTGCCTGGGGACCCGTAGGATACGACCGGGTAGATTATTATTATTTGCCTGACATTGATGCCTATTACAATGTTCCGCAAAGACAGTTCATTTATCTGGAAGGAAACCGCTGGATTTTTGCCGGCGCTTTGCCATCCCGCTATCGCGGTTATAACCTGTACAATGGGTATAAGGTAGTTGTAAATGAGCCAAAACCTTATTTACGCGCTAATGATTACAGGATTAAATATGAGAGATATAAAGGGGGCAGAGGACCCAGTCAGGAAATGATCCGCGACAGCCATGATGAAAAATATAGAAACAATCATGGCAACAAAGAACATAAGAATAATGGCAGGAAAGAAGGGAAAGGAAAAGGTCGTGGCAGGGATTAAATAATTGAATAGATAAGCCGCGGAATTTTCTGCGGCTTATCCTTTTTGCAGGAGGTAAGAAATAAATTAAGTTATTTCAGTTTATCGAGGCAGCGCTGCAAACTCTTTCGCCAATCCATTAAATGAATCCCGAAATCCGCAACAATGGTCCGTTTATCCAATACTGAGTAAGCGGGTCTTTTAGCAGGTGTAGGATACGCACCGGCAGGAATTGGTAACACCTTACAGTTTAATCCGGCCAAATCTCTGATAGCAGTTGCAAATTCATACCAGGAAATCACACCCTCATTGCTGTAATGATAAATGCCGTAATGGCTGTTCCCACTTTGAAGTGATCTGATCATTTTCAGGATCGCGGCGGCTAAATCAGCAGCATAGGTAGGAGAACCTACCTGGTCGCTCACTACACTAAGTTCCGGTCTGTTCTTCATTAGTCGTAACATCGTTTTTACAAAATTGTTGCCATGCACACTATACACCCATGAGGTTCTGATAATAATGGTTCGCGCATTTTTTTCAAGCGCCAGCTTCTCTCCCAGCCATTTAGTCTGGCCATAATAATTAACCGGATCCGCTGGAGAATCCGTCTGGTAAGGCTTAGAGCCCTTTCCATCAAACACATAATCGGTAGAAATAGTAATAAGTGTACAATGATGTAAACTGCATTGCCCGGCGATGATTCCAACAGCTATCGCATTTAGCTGATTAGCCGTTTCTCTTTCAGTCTCTGCTTTATCAACGGCAGTATATGCCGCGCAATTAATAAAATAGGCCGGTTGATACTTCTCAAAAAATACAGGAATGCCGGAAGGATCTCCCAGATCAAGCATGGTTCTGTCTGCAAACAGAAAGGCAAACTCATTTTGGAAGGAATCCGATAACTGCTCCAGTTCATATCCTAACTGGCCATTCTTACCTGTAACTACTATAAGAGGTCTTCTATACATTATACATGGATCCTTAGATTAAGCTTTCAATATCCCGGCTGCCCCATTACTAACGGCTTTCAAATTCTTTAGGTTGTTTGGTCCATTCTTCTTTGGGTAATGATTTAAAATAATCGTAGGTTTTTTTCAGCCCCTCTGCACGTTCAACCTTCGGTTCCCATCCCAATAATTCCCTCGCTTTGGTGATATCCGGTTTACGTTGCTTAGGATCATCAACCGGTAAATTTTTATATATGATTTTAACGGAAGACCCGGTTAGTTTCAACACTTCTTCTGCAAAATCTTTCAAAGAAATTTCATTCGGGTTGCCAATATTTACCGGCATGGTATAATCGCTCATCAATAAACGATAAATACCTTCTACCAGGTCATCAACATAACAGAAGGAGCGTGTTTGACTGCCATCACCGAAAACGGTAAGGTCCTCTCCCCTCAATGCCTGGCCAATAAATGCAGGTAGTGCACGACCATCATTCAAACGCATACGCGGACCATAGGTATTAAATATGCGGACGATCCTTGTTTCCACTCCGTGAAAAGTATAATAGGCCCTGGTGATGGATTCCATAAATCGTTTGGCTTCATCATATACACCTCTTGGCCCTACCGGGTTTACATTACCCCGGTATTCTTCCGTTTGCGGATGCACCATGGGGTCCCCATATACCTCACTGGTGGAAGCCACCAGCATCCTTGCTTTCTTGGCTTTGGCAAGACCCAAACAATTGTGCGTACCTAAGGCGCCCACTTTGAGTGTTTGAATAGGTATTTTCAGGTAATCGATCGGGCTCGCCGGCGATGCAAAGTGAAGAATATAATCAAGGTTGCCGGGTATATGAATGAACTTGGATACATCATGATGATAAAACTCAAAATTTTCGAGTTTGAACAGGTGTTCAATATTTTTCAGGTCACCTGTTATCAGGTTATCCATGGCAATTACATGGTATCCTTCTTTGATAAACCTGTCAGACAGGTGAGAGCCTAAGAAACCGGCGGCCCCTGTAATTAATATTCTTTTTTGTGCCATAGCTGTTTTGTTTATGGTCTGCCAATACTTTCATAATGATAGCCAAGTTCCTTAATTTGTTTTGCTTCAAACAGGTTTCTTCCGTCGAAGATTACTTTGTTTTTAAGCTTGGCCTCAATAATCTCAAAATCCGGTGTTCTAAATTCACTCCATTCTGTAGCAATGATCAGGGCATCCGCGCCCGCAAGGGTACTGTACTGGTCGGCGGCATAGTTAACTTTATGGCCCAGTAAATTTTGTACGTTCGGCATTGCTTCAGGATCATAAGCCGTAACGGTAGCGCCCGCTTCGGTCAATGCTTTAATAATATACAAAGCCGGCGCTTCACGGATATCATCTGTATTTGGTTTAAAAGCCAGTCCCCAAAGTGCAAAATGTTTTCCTTTCAATTCACCATTGAAATAGGTCTTAATTTTAGGTATCAGGTGCAGTTTCTGCGCCTCATTCACTTCTTCAACGGCTACTAATATTTTGAATTCATAGTTTACTTCTTCCGATGATTTAATCAGCGCCTGCACATCCTTTGGAAAACAGCTACCACCATATCCGATGCCCGGGAACAGGAATCGTTTACCAATACGATCATCACTACCTATCCCCCGTCTAACCATATCAACATCAGCCCCCATTTTTTCGCATAACTGCGCTATCTCATTCATGAAAGATATCTTGGTTGCGAGGAATGAGTTGGCCGCGTACTTGGTAAGTTCCGCGGATTTTTCATCCATAAAAATGACCGGGTTACCCTGTCTCACAAAAGGAGCATACAAATCGCTCATTATTTTTCTGGCCCTGTCTGAATTGGTGCCTACCACTACCCTGTCTGGTTTCATAAAATCATCCACTGCCACTCCTTCGCGTAAAAATTCGGGGTTACTTACTACGTCAAATTCTCCCCTACAATTTTGTGCAATGGCAGTACGCACTTTTTCTGCGGTACCCACCGGTACGGTACTTTTATCAACAATCACTTTATAATCGGTGATGATTTTACCTAAATCACTGGCTACGCCCAATACATAACGGAGATCCGCTGAGCCATCTTCGCCGGGAGGTGTTGGCAGGGCCAGAAAAATGATCGCGGCATCTTTAATACCTTCTTCCAGACTGGTGGTAAAACTTAACCTGTTTTCTTTCAGGTTGCGCAAAAATATTTTTTCGAGTCCTGGCTCATAAATGGTAATCTTACCCGAGACCAGTTTATCTACTTTGGCTTTATCAATATCTATACAGGTTACTTTATTACCTGTTTCAGCAAAACAGGTTCCTGTTACCATGCCTACATAGCCGGTGCCTACTACTGCAATCTTCATAGTTTATTTTTATAAATAATTCAATACATTTTCTGTGATATGGGTCAACTGTTCATCATCCATTTCGGTATGAACAGGGAGGGAAATTACACTTTCAGTTAACCAGTCTGTTATGTCCAGTTGGTATTGTGTCATATTGAATGAAGCAAACATTCCCTGGCGATGCCCCGGCACAGGATAATAGATCATAGAGGGAACGCCATGTTCCGCCAGGTACGCATGTAAGCCATCCCTGTTAACTCCATCCAATACCAGTGTGTACTGATGATACACATGATTACTATAAGTAGCTACATAAGGGGTAGTAATATTGGGATGATTGGCAAAAGCCCTGTTATAAAATGCAGCTACTTTTTGCCTGGCGGCATTGTAGTTATCCAGATGGCGCAATTTGATATTCAGTATAGATGCCTGAATGGTATCAAGCCTTGAATTGCATCCCACCATATCATGGTAATATCTTTCCTGCTGGCCATGATTGGCAATCATTTTCATTTTATGGGCAAGTGTATCATCATTGGTAAAGAGGGCGCCGCCATCACCAAAGGCCCCCAGATTTTTACTTGGATAAAAGGAAGTGGCCCCGATAGTACCGATAGTGCCCGTTTTCTTCCGGATGCCATCAGCAAAAGTATAATCACATCCGATAGCCTGCGCATTGTCTTCAATCACATACAATCCAAACTCATCCGCAATCTGCATGATCTCTTCCATTGGCGCCGCATGTCCGTATAAATGCACCGGAACAATTGCTTTGGTTTTTGGTGTTATCGCTTTCCGTAAAGCAACAGGGTCCATGCAAAATGTTTTCGGATCAACCTCCACAAAAATGGGTATCAGTTTTAACAGGGCAACTACTTCTGTGGTAGCAATATAAGTAAAGGAAGGTGTAATTACTTCATCACCCGGCTGCAGGTCCAGCGCCATCATCGCTATCTGTAAGGCATCTGTTCCATTGGCACAGGGAATTGTGTGTTTTACATTCAGATAGCTACTTAATCCGGCGGCAAATTCCTGAACAGGCTTTCCGTTTATATAAGCTGCGCTATCCAGCACCGCGTGAATGGCCTGGTCTATTTCCGGTTTAATTATAAGGTATTGAGATTTGGTATCTACCATTTGTATCGGACGCATTCGCAGAAGTCTTTTTAGGTTTCCAAAATTACTGAAAAAAGCCAGACAAATACTGAGAACCATCATATTATAACCAGCCCGCAAACAAACAGTTTAATTCGTTTCTTTGTAAAGTATTATCCTGCTAAACAGATGCTTCTATACCGCCTTTTCACCTGGCTTTATCCTAAAATTGCCTGGCTAATCAGTTTTGCAAACCCAAAGGCTTCTTTATGGCTGAAAGGCAGAAGAGGATTGTTTAAAAAACTGGCATCGGCATTTCATACAAACAAACAACCGGTGGTGTGGATGCACTGTGCTTCACTGGGAGAGTTTGAACAGGGATTACCCGTACTGGAATCTATCCGGAAGCATTATCCCGGCTATACGGTTCTGCTAACTTTCTTCTCACCTTCCGGTTTTGAAACCAGAAAAAATTACAAAGGTGCTGACCATATTTTCTATTTACCCATGGACACACCTGCACATGCCAATCGTTTTTTTAATATTGTTCAGCCTTCACTGGTACTCTTTGTAAAATATGAATTCTGGTATTATTACTTACAGGAAGCCAGTCAGCGGAATATTCCCACCGTGCTGGTATCCGGTATTTTCAGAAAAAACCAACCTTTTTTTCAATGGTATGGAGGAGTTCACAAAAAAATGCTGACCTTCTTTTCAAAACTATTTGTGCAAAGCGAAGCATCGGCTGAACTGCTTGCCGGCATAGGCTTTCATGAAAATGTGATGGTATGTGGCGATACCCGTTTCGACAGGGTACTGGAGATTGCCCGGAACTTTGAACCGCTGGAACTGATCAGTCATTTCTGCAAAGAGCAGCCTGTTATTATTGCGGGCAGCACCTGGACAGAAGATGATGAAGAACTGGCGCATTTTGTTAAAACGAATGGTTCCGTCAAATACATTATTGCACCGCATGATATTGATGAAGAGCGCTTAGCGGAGTGCCTGGTTTTGTATAAACATGCCATGCTGTATTCAGCGTATGACTTAGCATACCGCTCCGGAAATGGTATTCCGGAAAATGTAACTACCCTGATCATAGACAATATGGGCATGCTCAGCAAACTCTACCGCTATGCCACCATCTGTTATATAGGTGGCGGGTTTGGAGATGATGGCATACATAATATACTCGAAGCGGCTGTTTATGGCAAACCGGTAGTATTTGGTCCCGTTTACGACAAGTATTTTGAGGCTGATGAATTATTGGATGTTGGCGGTGCATTCAGTATCGAAAATTCGCTGGAACTGGAAGACATCTTCAAAAATTTATTGGAAAACCAGGAATTATACAGAAAATCGGCATCCGCTTCAGCCGGATATGTACTCAACAACGCCGGCGCAACAGAAAAAGTAATGCATTATATAGAGGCAAACCGTCTTTTAACCAACTGATCAAAAAGCCTCACTGCCTCACAATTATCCGGCCAACTGAGTTTTACCTTTAGTTCACGTTGTATCCAATATTCCGCTTCGGGATAAATGCTGAATCCATTTATGGTTTTCAAACTCCGTTCATACATATTTTCATCCCCGCGAAAAAGTTCCTTCACGAATAGAAACCGGTCATTAAATCCAATCGCTTTTTTCAGGTCGCGGATAGGTGCGTCCTGCAAAGCTGTAACAACCTCCACCCTTTCTTCTTTTAGTTTTTCATTCAATATCTCATTTTGCTGTGCCAGTAATGTATTGAACTCATTTTTTTTTGCCGCTACTTTCACCTCAGGGTTCTCCTGCTGCGGAGATACGGGTATGGGTTCCTGGTGAGAAAGGGTAGGAATATCAGAAACAGCATCAAATAACCAGTTATTCACGATGGTTTCCTGTTTGGAAACCTCCTCTGCAGGAGAAAAGTGCAAAGTG
>CAYHTC010000090.1:0-8949 GCA_964359445.1 uncultured Sediminibacterium sp.
TGTAAGATCACTCTCGATGGTTTTTTGTTGTCCGCCCAGAAACTGATATAAAGGCTGATTGGCGGCTTTGGCTGCAATATCATAAAGGGCAAGGTCGAAGGCGCTTTTGGCGGTATAATTACCTGCGGTGAAGAGATCCAGTTCGGCTAATCTGTCATCAATATTATCAGCAGGTTTGTTTTTCCATAAAGCAGCGAAATCTTTCGCCATTTCAAAGCAGGTGGCCTGTGTTTCACCTGCAATCATTGGAAAAGCAGAACACTCGCCTACACCGGTAATACCTTCACTGGTATGTATACGAATAAACATGTTCTGTGCATAATGCATGGTACCGGTAGCAATGGTAAAAGGCACCATTGGAATGGTGTATTTATAGATCTCTGTATGTGTAATGGTCATGTGCGAATTTCCGTATTTATAGCAAATACTATTCAGATTTCTTCCAAAAGCCAAAGAGCCTGTGTAATAACCGGTCATTTCCGGAAATACCAGGTCCCGGATTACTTTGAAACCTGAATCATGTTTTGTAATTGGGTGTTACGGCCTTTTAACTACCAGGCAATTTAATTTTCCTTAATTATTTCATAGTTTTCACTAAAAGCTTTTTTTCTTATCGTTCGTGTACCGATATTCGCATAACGAACATCTGTTAGTATGAATATTTCTTTTGATAATACAGAAAATGCTTTCGCCTACAAGACCGCTAAGGAATTGAAGGAAGCGAAATTCCTGTTCAATACCATGGGCTTTCCCTGGTTTGTTCAGATAGGTACAAGGTTAACACCTTTTGTAATGAGAACCGGATTGCCAGTGCATGGTATTATCCGAAAAACTATTTTCAGGCAATTTGTTGGTGGAGAAACACTGGAAGAAACAGCGGCAGTTGGCGCTGTTTTAGGCAAATATGGTGTTCAGGTTATTCTTGATTATGGTGTAGAAGGTAAAGAAGGGGAAGATAATTATGAACAGGCAACCGAACAGTTTATCCGCGTGATCAATTATGCTTCAACGCAAAGTAATATTCCATTTATCAGTATTAAAGTAACCGGTCTTGCCAGGTTTGGATTATTGCAAACATTGAATGAAGCTCCCAGATTACGCAGTGGCATTCATGATCATGAGGAAGAGATAGCTGAGTGGGACAGGGTTCGGGAAAGAATGTATACTATTTGCGAAGTGGCTGCTGAAAAAAATATTGGTGTATTGATTGATGCGGAAGAGAGCTGGATACAGGATCCTGTAGACAGGCTCACTATGGAAATGATGGAGATATTCAACAAAGAAAAAGTGATCGTGTATAATACTATTCAATTGTACCGTCATGACAGATTACATTTTCTGAAACTATCACATAAGATTGCCATGGAACAGGGGTTTAAGCTGGGAATGAAACTGGTTCGCGGCGCCTACATGGAAAAAGAAAGGGAGAGGGCATATGATAAGGGGTATGAAAGTCCCATTCAACCGGATAAAGCCGCCACTGACTTTGATTATGATGCTTCTCTCGCTTTCTGTATTGAACATATTGAAGATATTTCCGTAATTGTGGCATCCCATAATGAAGCCACTAACCTGTATGCTGCCTTATTACTGGATAAAAAAGGATTGCCGCATAATCATCCTCATGTCCATTTTTCTCAGTTATATGGTATGAGTGATAATATAACCTTCAATCTTGCTAAAGAGGGCTTCAATGTAAGTAAATACCTGCCTTTTGGCCCGATACGTGATGTGATTCCCTATTTGATGCGCAGGGCACAGGAAAACAGCAGTGTGAGTGGTCAGACAGGCAGGGAACTCTCCTTAATTAAAAAGGAATTACATCGCAGAAAGGAGTAGCAATTCACAGATTCTCCCCATGTGATAATCATTCTTTCCCTCATCGCCTTTTCAATTGTATTTTGCAGGCATGCAGCAGTACCATCAATTACTAAGGTATGTTTTAGAGAATGGGGTACAGAAAACTGACCGTACCGGCACGGGCACTATCAGTTATTTTGGTTACCAGATGCGGTTTAACCTGCAGGATGGCTTTCCAATGGTGACTACCAAAAAACTACATCTGAAGAGTATTGTATATGAACTCCTGTGGTTTTTACAGGGAGACACCAATATTAAATACCTTAATGAACATGGTGTAAGCATCTGGAACGAATGGGCCGATGCCAATGGAGAATTGGGTCCGGTATACGGGAAGCAATGGCGAAGCTGGCAGGGGGCCGATGGTACCACGATTGACCAGATTACAGACGTGGTAAACCAGATCAGAAAAAATCCGGATAGCAGACGTTTAATTGTTAGTGCCTGGAATGTAGCAGAGCTGCCAAAAATGGCTTTGATGCCCTGCAATTCGCTTTTCCAGTTTTATGTGGCCAATGGAAAACTGAGTTGCCAATTATACCAGCGCAGCGCGGACGTTTTTCTGGGTGTTCCTTTTAACATTGCTTCTTATGCTTTATTAACCATGATGATTGCGCAGGTATGCGGCCTGGCTTACGGCGATTTTGTTCACAGCTTTGGTGATGTACATTTATACAATAATCATATTGGGCAGGCAAAACTGCAACTGAGCAGAATACCCTTTGATTTGCCAGTCATAAAACTGAACCCGGCAGTTAAAGATATTTTCAGTTTTCAGTTCTCGGATTTTACCTTAGAAAATTATCAATGCCATCCGTCGATTAAAGCGCCAATAGCAGTATGAGTTTTAAGTGGTAAATTATAACCTACAAATATGTCCATTTCTCTGATAGTTGCGGTCTCTACTAATCATGCCATTGGTAAGGATAACCAGTTACTCTGGAATTTGCCGAATGACATGAAATTTTTTAAGAACAGTACCTGGGCCATGCCGGTATTGATGGGAAGAAAAACATTTGAGGCATTGGGAAAACCTTTACCCGGGAGGTTTAATATTGTTATCACCCGTCAAAATGATTGGAAACCGGAAGGTACTACTGTTGTGCATTCACTGGAAGACGGTATTAATGCGGCGTATGCTGCAAATTATAAAGACGTGATGATTATTGGTGGAGGGCAGATTTACAAAGAAGCGATACAGGTTGCTGATAAAATTTACCTGACGAGGGTGGATGCTGTGTTGGAAGGTGATACTTCTTTTCCCGAGCTTGATAGAAGTATTTGGCATAAAACTTCCGAAGAGTCTTTCCCTTCCGATGAAAAGCATGCGTATGCCTATCATTTTCAAATTTGGGAGAGAACCAAAGCCTTATAAGAAATGAGAGAGTTTATCAGGATCGCTTATTGTGTTACAATGCCTTTTCTGCTCGTATTATATTCACTTTTTCCAATCAATGCCTGGAACAGTTTTGATCCCTCTTATAAGATACCCGGTTATTTTTGTGTATGGTGTTCGGCTTATGCGTTACCTTGGTTGCTGAACAAATTACCGTATCAATCCCCGGTTGTATAATGTATTCACCGTTTCAGTTAGGTGTGAGATACCTAAAGTATTATGTATCCGCTTCCAATGGGAGCGGGCATGGTATGCATTCTCCTTTTGTATTTGATTTTATCATAAATGTGTTGAAGGATGACAGGCATTTTTATGCTTATCAATCCATCGAAAACCTTCGCCAGTTATTATTGATTAACAGATCGCAATTAACTATTGAAGATTTTGGTGCGGGATCGCGTGTAAAAAAAATCAATACACGTTCTGTTGGTGATATTGCCCGCTCATCATTGAAACCCCCAAAATTTGGTCAGCTATTGTTTCGGATGGTTAACAGGTATGCACCCAATACGATTCTTGAGTTGGGCAGTTCCCTGGGCATTACCACTGCTTATCTTGCTTCAGCCAGAGCCGGCGCCACTATCATAACCATGGAGGGCGCCCGATCTGTAGCAGCAATGGCTAAACGTAATTTCAATAAACTGGGTCTCACAAATATTGAGTTGGTAGAAGGAAATTTTGATGAAACACTACCCCCGGTAGTAACCAGGTTGCATTCGATTGATCTGGTTTTCATCGATGGCAATCACAGGCTGGAGCCTACGGTTCGGTATTTCAGACAATTGTTACCCGCTGTACATGAATATTCGATATTGGTGTTTGATGATATACACTGGAGCAAAGAAATGGAACAGGCCTGGAAAATCATCAAAGAAGATCCTGCGGTAACGCTTAGTATCGACCTGTTCTTTATTGGTCTGGTATTTTTCAGGAAAGAACATAAGGTGAAACAACATTTTACCATTCGTTTCTAAAAATCTATCTCCTTCATCTGTCTTATATTTGAATAATGTCGCTTCCTCTTCCATTATTACAATCACTCACCAATATTGCGGGTTTTGACCGTAAGGCTTTTGAGGAACTGCATGTTACCGGTGAGCAGGTTACCTCTGTAAGGCTCAATCCTTTGAAATTAATGGATCATACACCCTGGACGATGAGCGGCATTCCCTGGTGTCCTTATGGTCACTATCTTTCTGCCAGGCCATCATTCACCCTGGATCCTTTCTTTCATGCGGGCGCTTATTATGTGCAGGAGGCCAGCAGTATGTTTTTATGGCATGCATTAACAGCATGTACAGGAACAGATACCAGGAAAAAAGTATTGGATCTATGTGCGGCACCGGGGGGTAAGAGTACCTTATTGTCATCATATTTCAGGGATGGTTTAGTGGTAGCAAATGAAGTAATCAAATCAAGAGCGGCAGTATTAGTTGAGAATATTACCAAGTGGGGTAGTGACCAGGTGATTATTACTAATAATGATCCTTCCCATTTTCAATCATTAGCCGGTTATTTTGATTTGATGGTGATTGATGCGCCCTGCAGTGGCAGTGGGTTGTTCAGGAAAGACCCGGATGCCATTCATGAATGGAGTATAGATAATGTACAACACTGCAGTCAGCGGCAGCAAAGGATTCTGGCCGATGTATTACCGGCATTAAAGGAGAATGGGATACTTATCTATTCCACCTGTTCTTATTCGGTGGAAGAAGATGAAACTATTGCAGATTGGCTGGTTAAGGAGATGGGCATGCAAAGCAGGCAGCTCAATATTCATCCCGAATGGGGAATTGTAGAAACCAGATCGCCCCGGCAACAGGCATTTGGTTACCGCTTCTATCCCAACAGGTTGAAGGGAGAAAGATTTTTCATGGCTGTTTTTCAAAAAATAGCTGCCATCGGGGAATGCAGGTTAAAAGAACAATCGTTAACCCAGATAACTAAACAGGAAAATTCGCTTATTCATTCATTTATGCCCATTCCTGATAGCCATTGTTTATTCAAACAATCCGGTTCGATAAGGGCTTTTCCAAAAGACTGGCTTACCGACCTTCAGATAATGGCCAACTGTTTGTACATCAAAAAAGCGGGTATTGAATTGGGTGCGATTAAGGGTAAAGATGTAATACCCGGTCATGAGCTGGCTCTCAGCTTACTACCGAAAGAATGGTTTCAGTCAATTTCGCTTACCGAAGAGCAGGCATTACTATATCTCAGGAGGAAAGAAACAGGAATGGACGATGTTTCCCAAGGCTGGAATCTGGTAAATTATCGTGGATTACCATTGGGATGGGTGAAAGTTTTACCCAACCGCGTCAATAACTATTATCCCGCCGGATGGCGAATATTAAAAGAGTAATTTTGTGATAGTATAACCGGAAAACAAATGAAAAAACTGAGTTGCGTGATTGCTTGTTTTTTTACCATTGCTGTTGTAGCCCAGGAAAAATTAATTATTATGGGTACTGCATCAGATAAGTATGTACTGTATAGTGCCGATGACAGAGAATCTTTGCAAACCATTAGTTATCTGTTTGGTATTTCGGTTGCTAAACTGTCTGCCTATAATAATTTGAATGCTTCAGTCCCCTTATCAAAAGGTACAGCCATTAAAATTCCTGTATCATTGGATAACCTGGTCCGGCAGAAAAGTGATAACAACGCCACGGTATATCATAAGATACGGAAGGGCGATAATTTTTACAGGCTAAGCAAAGAGTATAATGTGCCCCCTACTTTGCTGCGTGAGTGGAATAAAATGAACAGTGATGTTGTAAAGGATGGTCAGTTGGTGATGGTAGGTTTTATGGTGAATATGCCGGCAAGGCCCAATCCTTCAGGTTCATCAAACAGTGGGGCAAAAAAGAGTCCCGAAATTTTTCCCCCGATGAGGGTAACGGCCCCGGTTACCAAGGCCGAAAAAATAAAAGAAACAAAGTCATTGAATGCCCCCGTTACTGCCGGTTTTTATGAGGCTGAAAGAGCAGGAAAACAACAAGAAGAGGCGAAAGCACAAACTGCTGTTTCTGCCCCGGTAACGGAAATTACATTAATTGCCGAACCCAAAAAACCAGTAAAGCCGGCCATAAAGAAGCAGGATGAGTTAACAGGCTATATACCAAAGGAGGGTGATGAAGGTTATTTTGCTGCTGCGTATGCGGAACATTCCAAAGATCAGTCGCAGCAGTTTCGTTCCGGTGATGCCGCTACTTTTAAAACCATCAGTGGCTGGACAGACAGGAAGTTTTATGTATTGATAGATGATGTGGCCCCTGAGACGATCGTTCGCATTACCGGTTCCGGCAATAAAAGTGTCTGTGCCATGGTGTTGGGCCCATTGCAGGAAACAGGGGGTGGGGCCGGTTTGCTTTTGCGTATGAGTAATGCAGCAGCATCTGCATTGGGTTTTACAGGAGCCAAGTTTACGGTTACCCTTAGTTTTTTTGAATAAATATTTTTGGTTGGGTTACATTTTAATTATCTTATCACGCTATTATCTACCTATTATGACAAGGATTACTTTATTTATTTATTTATTTGCTTTTTTATCCTGTGTAAATGTTTCGTCACAGGATGAAATTTCACCGGCTGAATTTGAGAAAAAAATCAATGCACAACAGTCGCAGTTACTGGATGTAAGAACTGCGGGAGAGTACCAGTCAGGACACCTGAAGAATTCCTTGCAGGCCGATTGGCTGAATCAGGAACAATTTGCAGATCGTGTTCAGTATCTTGATAAAAATAAACCGCTACTGGTGTATTGTGCGTCGGGCATTCGTAGTGCTGCTGCAGCAAAATGGTTTTTGAAGAATGGGTTTACTAATGTGCAGAATTTAAAAGGGGGGCTTACCTCCTGGAAACTGGAAGGCAGGCCTATGGATGGAGCTGATGCCCAATCACAAATGAGTATGGATGCCTATAACCAGCTTACTACATCCAATCAGGTTGTATTGGTTGATTTTGGTGCAGAATGGTGCCCGCCCTGCAAAAAAATGGAACCCGTATTGCAGCAATTACAGAAAGAGTTACCCAATCAGTTCAAACTGGTGAAGGTAGACGGGGGTAATGATCTGGATGTAATGAAAGCACAAAAAGTGGATGCCATACCTGTTTTTATTATCTATAAAAATGGGAAAGAAGTATGGCGGAAGCAGGGTGTTGTGGCGTTTGCTGAACTGAAACAACAACTGGCATTATAAAGGAAGTTGATAGTTGTTTACGGGATATCACTCCAATGATAGCCTCTGAGAAAATCTTCTGTCAGCATTCTTTTCTTTCCTTCCAATTGAAGATCAAGGATGTGAATATACCCGTCAGCACAGGTGAACCTGATAAAGGTTCTGCCATCCGACAATACTTTTCCCGGGGGGTAAGAATGGGATGCTTTTTCTTTTTTACTCCGGTATACTTTTAAAATCTTTCAATCCAATACTGTTAATGCGCCCGGGAAAGGTGATAAGCCACGAATCAGGTTATGAATACGGCTAACCGGGTTATTCCAGTTAATCCGGCAGGTTTCAGTAAATATTTTTGGCGCATGATGTAAATGAACCGATGGGCCTGAGCTGACAGCCGACTGATCAACTTTTTGCAAATTTCCTGCCGCTAATCCTTTAACCGTTTCTACCAACAGTTGAGCGCCAATAAGTTTCATCCTGTCATGCACTTCTCCTGTGGTTTCATCTTCACCAATTTGGAAACTTTTTTGTAAGAGGATATCACCTGTGTCTATTTCGTGTTTCAGTTTAAAAGTAGTTACGCCTGTTTCTGTCTCACCATTCATCACTGCCCAATGAATGGGTGCGGCTCCACGGTATTGTGGTAACAGGGAACCATGCAGGTTTACAGTACCCATTGGTGGCATATTCCAAACAATTTCCGGAAGCATGCGAAAAGCAACTACTATTTGCAGGTCGGCCTGCAATGAGCGAAGTTCTTCAACAAATAACGGGTTCTTAAGTTTTTCGGGTTGAAGAATGTGAAGTCCTTTTTCAACGGCGTATTTTTTTACGGCACTCTCCGTTAATTTCATCCCACGTCCTGCCGGTTTATCCGGAGCGGTAACCACACCCACTATATGGCAGCCGGCTTTTAGCAGTGCATCCAGTGAAGCAACAGCAAAATCGGGGGTACCCATGAAAATTATTTTCAAGTCGGGTGTATTCATTGACTAAAGATAATAGTAATGGGCTTGCCGGCTTATTCAAAATCGGGGTACAATAAATATTTTTTCCTGATTTTTTTAAACAGATCCAGTTTTGGCTGCCAGCTTTGCCTGATCTCTGCTTCCGTTTTGCCGGCTTTAATCTGCTCCATTAATTCACTGTTGCCGGCTAACTTATTGAAGAAATAACTGGTAGTATTTCCGTTTTTGGGTTTGATGAAAAAATTTTCTTTATCAGAGAAAAGCTGATAAGCTTCCAGCAGGTATTTGATTTGTACTTTATTGTCAACCCTTTCCAAAACTTCCTCATTTGTGCCAAAGAGGTTCCACCCATAACTTAACTGGTCTTTGAGTTTGGGTTCTTTGGCGCCATAGCGGCTGGTGGGTGTGAATGCATATAAATGCTTTGGTAATGAGGGGTGTCCAAAAATCACAAAGGGATGATCCGTGCCACGTCCTTCGCTTAATACGGTTCCTTCAAATAAACAGTTACTGCCATACCAGTATACCGATGCCATATCAGGAA
>CAYHTC010000091.1:0-8872 GCA_964359445.1 uncultured Sediminibacterium sp.
ACCTGGCTAAGCTGATTGATTATAACAGGATATTACAGCAAAGAAACAGCCTTATAAAAAGATCTGCCGAAACAGGCTCAACAGATGAGGCTTTATGGGAAGTATTGAACAGCCAGCTAAGCAAAACCGGAAATTATATTTTTGACGAAAGAAAAAAATTTCTAACCCGGTTTCTTTCCCTCTGCGGATCAGTCTATCAACGGATAGCCGGTAAGGAGGATGGACTGGCGCTTCAATATATCAGCCAGTTATTAACCGATAATTTTGATGAACTGCTGAAAGCTACCCGGCAGAAAGACCTTGCCTTACAGCGCACCACGACTGGTATTCACAGGGATGACCTTGTTTTTTATATGGACCAGTCGCTGTTTAAAACAGAAGCTTCCCAGGGACAAAGAAAAAGCCTCTTATTTGCCCTGAAACTTGCCGAGTGGCAGACCTTACAAGAAAAAAAAGGGTTCACCCCTATCCTGTTACTGGATGATGTTTTTGAAAAACTGGATGAGCAAAGAATGTTTCAGCTATTGCAATGGGTATGTACCGAAACAGATGGGCAGGTGTTTATTACAGATACCCATTCAGAACGGCTTCAAAAGCAATTGGCGGAAATAAACGCAACGTTTCAGTTAATTGAACTTGGGGGATAGGCTCCATACGCTTAACTTTACGGTATGTCTGAATTTCATATCGGCGATGCCATTAAAGGGTTTGTGAATAAAAGCCATCTCCGCAATGGTATCCGTGCCGTGCAGATAGAGGAAATATGGGAGCAGTTGATGGGTAAAACCATTGCCAAATACACAGATAAGATTCAGATAATTCAACAGAAATTATTTATCCAAACAGCAGTAGGGCCATTAAAGAATGAATTGATGTTTCAAAAGCCACAGATCATTGAAAGGGTAAATGAAGCTTTTGGAGAGAAGGTGATTAATGAGGTGATCATCCGGTAAGGCTAAGGCTATTGTATTTTCACGCGGGGATCCACTACCCCATATAAAACATCGGCCAGCAGGTTTACTACAATAAAGAAAGTAGCGGTTATTAAAACACTTCCCATCACTACAGGGAAATCTAATTTTTCCAGGGCATCAACGGTTACTTTTCCGATACCTTTCCATCCAAAAATATATTCCACAAAAAAGGCCCCGGCCAGTAATTCGGCAAACCATCCTGTAATGGCCGTGATAACCGGATTCAATGCATTACGTAAAGCGTGGCGAAATATCACAACCCGTTTACGCAATCCTTTTGCATAAGCTGTTCTGATATAATCCTGATCCAGTACATCGAGCATGGAGCTACGGGTTAACTGTGTAATAATGGCCAGGGGCCGTATACCCAGTGTTATTGCGGGCAGTATGATATTCTTCAGCTCAAGTTCTTTGCCGGAGAACGGATCTGTATTATATAAGCTGCCTGTCATCTGCAATCCGGTATACCTGTGTAAGATAAATCCAAACAGATAGGCCAATACAATACCCATAAAAAAAGAGGGGGCCGAAATGCCCAGTACGCTGGCGAAAACGGAAGATGTATCCATCCAGGTATTTTGTTTTACCGCTGCGAGAATCCCTAACAGGATACCGACTACAGTGGCAATTAACATAGCAGCCAATGCAAGCAAAAGGGTTCCGGGCAACGCTTCCATCAATACTTCGCCCACTTCTTTTTTGGTTTGATAGGAACGGCGCAGGTAGGGAACTTTGATCCCAAATTTATTATCACCACCTATAAAGAATCCCCGTAGTTGTTTTTGCTGAATATCGGTTGCAGAATGAAAAGCAACAGGCGATACATCATTCAGGTACCAGGCAAACTGTTTCCATTTGGGTTGATCCAGTGCCAGTTCCTTTCGAATATTTTTCATAGTGGTACTGTCTCCCGACTGTCCCAGTACCAGCCTGGCGGGATCTCCAAAACCCTGGAATAAAAAGAATACCATTACCACCACCCCCATCAGTACCAATAATCCGTACAGTATTTTTTTGGTGAGGTAGGATAGCATATTTTTTATTTACTTAACTATTTCAATGAATTGATTTTCCGCAAAATCTTATCCAGATCAACATAGCTTATTTTATCCAGCACAGTTGATTGCTGCATCAGGAAGTAAGTGGGTGTAACCCTTGCCGCAGTTTTTATAACAGTGGCATCGCATTTTACAATAATGGTATTGGGAAATAGCGTCACTGCTTTATCAGCATCAGCGGTTACCAGTATGATGGGCAGGTTCTTTTGCCCGGCAGCCGGCACAACTTCTGCAAAGCCACTTATCCAGTCATTCGTATTCTCCATATGATTGGCCATTACCAGTAGATATGGATTGGGTTGCGCAAAAACTGCCGCTGTTGTATCGATTCCGGAAAGGGTTTGGAGAGAGAAATCAACAATTTTTGCCTGCAAACCATTTCCCTTTTTCACCAGTTTATCTTTCCTGTCTATATAAGTATAGGTAGAATCAAAATCGGCCGGAAAATTTGATTGATCAAAGCTTAGCTGCCGGCCATTTTTTTGGTAGGTAAACACAATAGAAAAACTATCAGGCATTGCACCGGCGGGCGTTTTCATTTGTTCTGCAATATCGTTACCCTTTTTATAAGGCAGGCAATCCACCAGCGGTAAATGTTCCAAAACATACCATTGACCTACCGAAGTGCCCACGGTAACTATCAGCAAGAATACAATAGCAGTGAAAGATTTGAAGGAGGAATGGATCCGTTTACCGGTTACCAATAATATTAGTATTAAAATGAGCAGAAAGATATCTTTCCCGAAAGATTGTGCTGCCGTTAAAGGGATGCAATCGCCAAAGCAACCACAGGTTTTGATTTTACCTGAAAACAAGGCATAGCCCGTTAAAAAAGTGAAGAAAACAATCAGCGATAATAATAGCCAGCTAACCAATTTCATTCGCCAGCCGATAATTACCGCTACCCCCGCCACTACTTCAAAAAGATTCATCAGCAGGGCAAAACTCAGGGTATAGGCATTGAGTGCATCCCATCCCCATACTTCAAAAAATTCCTGCATCTTATAACTCAAACCCAGTGGGTCATTGGCTTTGATGAGGCCGGAGAAAATGAACAGGAGTCCGACTACCCACCGTACAATCAGTAAAAAGGTTTTCATGTGGATTATTTTACTTAGTGTTTTCCTTCGTCCATCAGGATCAGGGCAAAGACGGCATAATTAAGAATGTCTATGTAATTCGCGTCAATCCCTTCACTCATCAGGGTTTTGCCATCGTTACCCAGTATTTGTCTGATGCGCATTAACTTCATTAAGATCAGGTCGGCAAAACTTTGCTGACTCATTTCACGCCAGGCTTCACCATAGTCGTGGTTCTTATCAAGCATCGTGCTCTTTGCAAGGGCAACCGATTGCTGATAGAGGGCATCCACCTGTTCAACCGGCAAATCTTCCACAATGGGTGATCCCAGTTCCAGTTGCATGAGTCCGATTACAGCATAATTAACGATACCCTTGAATTCGGAGGCAATATCATCCTCCACTTTCTGTGTATTCAGATCCTGAATGGTACGAATACGCAATGCCTTGATAAAAATCTGATCCACCACAGAGATTGTTCTAAGTACCCGCCATGCGGTACCGTAATCTTTGGTCTTTTTGATGAAAATATCCCTTGACTGCCTGATTGCCTGGTCGTATTGTAGGTTTGTATTCGCCATTATTCCATGAATGCTTTAATGCTTTGGTAATATCTTTGAAGTGAATGCAAGATAGGTGAAATGAGAAATTTGAAAATTTGAAAATTTGAAAAAGCGAAAAGGGAATGTTCACACTTAACTGCAGAGGGAGATTATTAGTAATAGACCGGCCTATCGTTATGGGTATTATCAATCCTACGCCCGATTCATTTTACAGTGGCAGCAGGCATACTTCGGTTGATGAGGCCCTTGGTAAAGCGGAAGAAATGTTGCGGCAGGGCGCTACTATACTGGATATTGGCGGACAAAGTACCAGGCCCGGCAGTGGTATGGCGGGAGCGGATGAGGAGCTGAAAAGGGTTATTCCTGTTATTGAAGCCATTAGCCTTGCCTTTCCGGTATCTTTTATCTCTATAGATACTTTTCATGGTAAAGTGGCTAAAGAAGCGGTGGCAGCCGGGGCAGTGATCGTGAATGATATTAGTGGTGGTAGTTTTGATAAGGATATGATAGCAACCGTTGCTAGTATGCAAACGCCCTATGTTTGTATGCATGTGAAAGGGAATGCGGCTACCATGCATAGTCCTCATCTCTATGAAACAGTTTGTACAGATGTGATTGATTATTTTATTCAAAAAATAGCTGCCTGTACTAAGGCCGGCATACCTGATATCATATTGGATCCTGGGTTTGGGTTTAGTAAAAGCGGC
Organism: uncultured Sediminibacterium sp.; assembly: GCA_964359445.1. Classification (GTDB taxonomy): domain Bacteria; phylum Bacteroidota; class Bacteroidia; order Chitinophagales; family Chitinophagaceae; genus Sediminibacterium. Next base: position 4,382 of record CAYHTC010000091.1, read on the forward strand.
ACAGAAAATTTCGATTTACTAAAATATTTTGAAGTATTTACCATGCTTCAGAAACCAATACTACTGGGCGTTTCCAGAAAATCAACTATTTATAAAACATTAGGTATTACTGCCAATGAATCGCTCAATGGAACTACGGTATTACATACAGCCGGGTTACTGAAAGGCGCTACTATACTTCGGGTGCATGATGTAAAAGAAGCCATGGAGGCGATAACATTAACCAGGCATCTGCTATAAAATACAAAAGGCCCCGCAAAGGACCTTTTGTAATAAAATCACTCAATCAATATTGATTAATGAGCTGGATTTTGTGGCTGCATATTTGGTACTGCGGGTTGTACCGGCTTAGGTGCGGGGATGGATATATCCAATATTTCTATTTCAAAAATAAGATTTGAGTAACCCGGGATAGTTGGCGGATAGCCATTTTGACCGTATCCCAGCATAGCAGGGATAAATATCTTGCCCTTACCGCCTTTACCGAATAAACGTAACCCGTCATCCATTCCTTTGATCACGCCATTGGTACCCATAATAACGGAAAGAGGCTGGTTATTCGGACTGGTTTTATCCATATTAGAATCAAATACTTTTCCACCCACAAAAGAGCCCCTGTATAAAATCTGAACCTGTTTGCCGGAATCGGCTTTCTGAACATCGCCCGCATTGGTTACTTCTACCAGCACACCTGATGAAACAGATTGTGTTTTAATACCCTGCTTGGTGGTATAGGCCTGCAGTTCCTTGATTTCTTTTTCTTTTTCAAGATTTTGTTCTTTTTCAAGATCGGCCATCGCATCGGGCTGGTTATTGAAGGCCTTCAGTATTTCAACACGGCCTTTGATCATATCCTTGGCACGGAAAATATTGTTGTACTCGATCATACCAAGGTTTTTCAAAGTATCCACACTCATAACAAAATCCACTTTATCTCCTACCGCACATTTGGTAAGGATTTCAAGAAAGCTATGTTTGCTTACTTTAGTGGTATCAACAACAAGATAGGCGGGAATATGACCAAAAGAGGAAGTAAGAATGGAATCTTTGGGCGGCACTTTGTATTCTACATTGAATTTTACAAACTCACCCTGTTTCAGTTTTTCTTTACCGTTTCCTTTGGTGATCTTATAAGAAAGGCCGGAAGATGTTTTCTGGTATTGGTTACAGCTTGCAAGCAATACGATAGCTAATAAAAGCGTGGTAGTTGTTCTCATCATTTTTTATTGTAGTTGATTTTTATATTCTTTAATAACTTCTTTAAATGTAGTATAAGTAGCCTCCAGGCTATCGCTGCTGCTTCCTCCTGCTGCATTCCTATGGCCACCTCCTTCAAAATGTTTCCTGGCAAAGCTGTTTACATCAAAATCTCCCTTACTCCTGAAACTCCATTTTCGCTCGCCTTCCCTGTCAATCACCAAAGCTCCGAATTTTATTCCCTGTATCGTTAATAAATAATTTACCAGTCCTTCGGTATCCCCTGTTTTGATATTATAACGCTGAAGATCAGCCTTGGTAATATACATACAGGCTGTATTGTATTCGTATAATACCTCCATCCTGTTTACCAAAGCATAACCGATAAAACGCAGTCTGTTTTCCAAAAAATTATCGTAAATATGATCATGTACTTTTGTATGCAACAATCCTTTCTCCTTTAAAGTAGCCACCATACGGTGAACAGAAGCGGTTGTAGCCGGAAAACGGAAAGAACCTGTATCTGTCATAACCCCCGTGTACAGGCATTCAGCAATTTCAGGCGTGAGACTATCGGCATAACCGGCATTCACAATAAAATCATATACCATCTCGCAGGTAGAGCTTTTTGAGGTATCGCTGATACCGTAAGTAAATGCTTCTTCCTGGGGTTCCTGGTGATGATCAATCAATATTTTGGTGCAGACCGCATCTGTTAGGGGTTGCTCCATATTCCTGGTACGGTGCAATACATTAAAATCCAGACAAAAAATAACGGTTGCCTGATTTATCAACTGTAATGCCTTTTCTTTCTGCTTATCAAAATCCATCACCTGCCCTATACCCGGCATCCAGTCGAGAAAGTTGGCCCAGTTGGTTGGGGAGATAACCGTGGTCTCATGACCCAACCCTTTCATAAAATGATAGAGGGCCAAAGTAGCGCCCATGGCGTCACCATCCGGCTTCTGGTGCATGGTAATGACCACTTTAGCGGGTATTTGCAGACTGGAGAAAAAACCTTCGATTGGAAGCATATAAGGCCGCAAAATTGCGGTTTCCAAGCTATTCTATCAAATCAATTTAGTGTCTTTAACAAAAACCAAGGAATATTATCCATAAACCAACGGCCATATCCTTACTTTTGCAGCCGAAATTTTACAAACTTTATGAGCAACAGAACATTTACAATGATTAAGCCGGATGCTACCAAAAAAGGCTATACCGGCGCCATTTTAGACAAAATTATCAAAGCAGGTTTTGCTGTAAAAGCCCTTAAATGGACATGGCTTACCAAAGAACAGGCCGGCCTGTTTTATGAGGTACATAAGGAAAGACCTTTTTATGGTGAACTGGTAGACTTTATGAGCAGCGGTCCCATTATAGCGGCTATTCTCGAAAAAGACAATGCAGTGGCTGATTTCAGGAAATTAATAGGCGCTACCAATCCTGCCCAGGCTGAAGAAGGTACCATCCGTAAACTATTTGCAGCTTCTGTAGGCGAAAACGCGGTTCATGGCAGCGATAGTGATGAGAATGCCGCTATTGAAGGTGATTTCTTCTTCTCTAAACTGGAGCGGTTTTAATCGCATTATACCCCAAAAGGGTATGTCTCCGGCGCCTGGTGTTCGTCTACATCTACATGCAGCGGATGCAATGCATTGGTTTCATCCAGATAAATAAATGCATCATACCGCAATGGCAAAATGGTAGGTACATAATTTCCGTATTGTTCTCGTTGTGGATCATATACGACGCCCACTGCCCTGTGACCAATGTGATTCTCCATGAGCATATCGTTATTTACAAAATCATCCATCAGTAATAACTTGTTTTCTTCTCCGGCCATGTGCAGCAAATATTCCCAGCTTCCTTTCCTTGCTTCCGGCAATTGCATGGTTTCCATTTTGGCACGCCAGCTTTTACCGGCCATCACTGTTCCTTTGTAAGAACCAAATCCTACCAGTACCACCCCTTTATCGTAATGCTGTATCCTGGCCAGTTCTCCAATATTAAACATTCCCTCATCCGTCATATCCGTTGCCCTCGCATCGCCAATATGCGTGTTGTGTTCCCAAACAATTACTTTTGAATTTTCGCCATGAAACTTCAGTAATTTTTCGAGTGTATCGGCCATATGCCTGTCTCTTACATTCCAGCTATGCGGGCCGCCATGTATCATGGCACGGTAATATTTTTCGGCATTTACGGCAACCGTGGCATTTTGTTCCGCGCTGAAAACATTTTCATAATCAGTATTATACGTTGGTAACTTCCGCTGAACCTCTTTCAGAAGATTCAATACCTCATTTTCGCACACTTCAGGAACAAACATGGTGGCTTTTGCATACGATTGGCCTTCATCTTTACGATAAGGTTCAAAACAGCGAAATGCTTCTTCAGCAACTTTTAAGGCAGCTATATCTGTTTTTTTTAAATATTGTATAATGCTTTCCATACTTTCCCAAAGGCTATATACATCCAACCCATAAAATCCTGTTTTTTTATTAGCAGGCAGACCTGTGTTGTGTTTTTGCAGCCAGTTGGAAAGTGCAAGTATTTCCCAATTGGCCCACATCCAGGAAGGCCAGCGATTAAATGCGTGCAGCACGTTAAAAGCGCTTTTGTTATCAGCATCATACCCTTTTACAAAACGGTTGAGCCTGTAACAATCAGGCCAGTCGCCCTCCACTGCAATGAAATTGAAACCCTTTTCTTCGATCAGTTGTTTTGAAATATGCGCCCGCCAGGTGTAGTATTCGTGTGTGCCATGGCTTGCTTCACCCAGCATAACAATCCGGGCATCGCCAATGCGGTTAAACAGCGGCTGCAGATCAGCTTTACTTTGTAAAGGATAGGCCCATTGTTTAATTGAGCTTGCCACTTCCCGCTCATCCAGTAAGGCATCTTTTGTAAAATAGCGTCGCATACATTTTATTTTATGTTTTCTGGTCTTATTGAACAAACAGCCGAAGTTCGTTCATTTCATCTCTTCCTGAAATGTCAATCATCAAACTTTTTACTGATTGTTGTCATCAAAATATCTGCCGGTATATTATGATGGCAATACACTGAGAACTGTCAAAGTTTATAATGATGATGGTCATAACCCCATAGCATCAAGCCGTGTAAATTTGCGAACCGGGAGAAATAAATAAGAGAGGAAGTAATCAATTCATCCGTATGATTCGCATGTTGCTGAATAGCGGTGTTTACTTAGTTTAAGGGAGCAGGTTTTATTACTGATTAAAAATTAAAATCATGATCAACACGCGTTACCATAAAGAGGTTAATATA
>CAYHTC010000092.1:0-8857 GCA_964359445.1 uncultured Sediminibacterium sp.
TATAGCGATAGCACCCTATTATTCGCTTTTAAGAACAGTCGGGTTAAGATCAGTGAAAACACCCTTACCGATACACTTTTCGCTTTTCAGGAATATCCACCAAAAGAAAAATCAGGTACCCCTCAAACACAAAAAAAATCATCCCCACTAAACAAAGAAGATAAACGATTAAAATACACGAATAGCCTTGAGGGTGGCCAACAAGACTTATTATCTGATCTAACTCTATACTTTAACAGGAAGCTATCAGTATTTGATAGTACCGGTTTTAATTTATATGATACCGGCTATCATAAAATAAGTGGTTATACTTTGCAATTAGATTCGGGCAAGACAATACTAACCTTAAAAAATAAATGGAAAGAGAATACCGGCATACTGTTAGTAATCGCCAAAAACGCTGTAGCAGATTCAGCGGGAATAAGTTTAACAAAAATTGATACTATCGGATTTTTCACTAAGCGGGAATCTGATTATGGAAGTATCCGTATCCGTTTTACGAACCTGGATTTAGCAAAGCATCCTGTTTTACAGATTGTACAAAGCGATAAAATAATAGAATCTGTTCCGCTTACCAATAATGAATTTGTAAGAAAGATGTATCGCCCCGGAACCTATGATCTCCGCATTTTACTGGATGCCAATCAGAATGGCAGTTGGGATACCGGTCATTTTAAAAATAAACAACAACCCGAAATCGTACAACGCCTGCCCAATTCCATCAATATCCGTGGCAATTGGGATAATGAAGTAACGGTGACCCTGTAGAACGCGAAACGCTGAAAGCTCATTTAAGTTTTCACGACTGACGATTGACATTTCTCCTTTTCACTTTTGACTTTTCACTTTTGCCCCCTTACCTTTACAAAAGAACCCGTAACCATCCATGCAACTCCCTTCATCCCTTTTACAAAACGCCGTAGCCGAATTTTCAAAGCTGCCCGGTATTGGGAAAAAAACGGCATTGCGACTGGTATTGCATTTATTAAAACAGGAGGTGACTGAGGTGCAGCATTTTGGAGAAACCATGGCGAAAATGCGGAGGGATATTAAGTTTTGCCAGCGTTGCCAAAACATAAGCGATGGTGATATCTGTTCTATCTGTGCTAATTCTATGCGTAACCAGCGTATGATCTGTGTGGTTGAAAATATCCGGGATGTGATTGCCATTGAAAGTACCCAGCAGTTAAGCGGAACCTACCATGTACTGGGCGGTGTTATCTCACCATTAGACGGCATCGGCCCCAACCAGTTACACATCCAATCACTGGTAAACCGGATTACCAAAGAAGAAACCGAGGAATTGGTTTTCGCGTTGAGTCCGAATATCCAGGGCGATACCACTATTTACTATATACAGAAAAAAATAGCCCATCTCCCCTGCCGCGTCACCACTATTGCCAGGGGCATTGCCTTTGGCGGTGAGCTGGAATATGCCGATGAAATGACCCTTTCACGAAGTATTGCCAACCGCCTGCCTGTTCAGCAATATGTAAAATGAGAAATGAGAAAACCCTTCTTTTCACTTCTTTTTATCAATAAGATTAGATATTTTGCAGTTGCAACATCAAATTAGCCGGCTATGCAAAAATGGATAAGAATCGTATTACTCATTGTTGGCATTGCCATCATCACGGGCGGCATTATCGCATACCGGATTTTTACCAAACCACACAGGGATGTATCGGCAGAAAAGGGTCTTGAGCTTTCAGCGCAAAGCCTGTATGACGCATTCCGTACCGATGAAGCAGCCGCTAATACGAAATACCTTGACAAAGCGATAGCGTTAACGGGCGAAGTAGCGGAAGTTACCACTAACCAGGAGGGCAATACGGTGGTAAATTTTAAAACGAATGATCCCTTATTCATGATCAATTGCACTTTTAAAACAAAACCGGGAGAACTGGCACCCGGACAAACCATTACATTCAAAGGCATTTGTACAGGCTATATTCCCGGTTTTAATGTGGTGATTAATGAAGGGGTGCTGGTGGGAGGTAGGAGGTAGGAGTGGGGGGGACTCGTAAAATAAATTTAGAACATGAAAATATTTTTTTCTTTTTTGATAAGCATCTTGTTACTGGCAGCCGATGCACAGGCGCAAAAAGTATTCACCACGCGCAATGGCAAGATCAATTTTATGGCGCCGTCGGATGATGATGTGAAGGCGGTAAATAATGAAGTTACCAGCAGGATAGCGGATAATGGTCAACTGAGTTTTAGTTTACTGTTGAAAGGATTTAAGTTTAAATATGCAGAAATGCAGGAAGATTTTAATGATAAGTATGTGGAAAGCAGTAAGTTTCCAAGGGCTGATTTCAAGGGAACAATTGTGAACCTGAAAGAAGTGAATTTCAGTAAAGACGGATCATATAAAGTAACGGTTACAGGTGATCTTACGATGCATGGGGTAACGAAAAATATTACTGTAACCGGTAAACTGGCTATAAAAGCAGGCAAGCCCCTGGCCAGTTGCCAGTTTACGATAGTCATGAAAGACTTTGGTATAGAAGCATCCACGGTTACTTCAAAAGTAACGGCTGAAGTGAATTGCCAGTATCAATAAACCCCTTCATTTCCTCCCAAAAGGGCGATGGGCTTATATTTTGTAATAAGCCCATCGCCCTTTATCTTTGCCGTACTTACAGCAGGTGGATTTGTTTATTGTTCAGCCTGTATCCCGGTTTTACCGGGATCAATCGAACTAATAAACGTTTTAAAGTGACCCTCCCACACTCTCTAAAGCGTTTACCGTTCGGTATTTAGTAAATGATCTGCATGGATTACCTGCAGGATTAAAAGGAATACTATGGATATCAGAAAAGAACTGGAAAAAAGAATATTGGTAATAGATGGCGCCATGGGTACCATGATACAACGCCACAAGCTAACCGAAGCCGATTACCGGGGTGAACGGTTTAAGGATTGGCACTCAGATGTAAAGGGTAATAACGACCTTTTATGCATTACCCAACCGGATATTATCAAAGGCATCCATAAATTATACCTGGCCGCCGGTGCGGATATTATTGAGACCAATACTTTCAGCAGTACCGCTATTGCCATGGCAGATTATGATATGCAGGCGCTGGCCTATGAACTGAATGTGGCCGCCGCCAAATGTGCCAGAGAAGCCATTCAGGAATTTATGGCGGAAAACCCGGGTTCCACCCCGAAATTCGTGGCAGGTGCGATTGGCCCGCTGAATAAAACACTTAGTCTCTCGCCCGATGTTAATAACCCCGGTTTCCGTGCCGTTAGTTTTGATGAAGTAGTGGCCGCTTATTATGAGCAGATTAAGGGACTGGTTGATGGCGGCGTAGATGTATTACTGATCGAAACCATCTTCGACACCTTGAATGCCAAGGGCGCTATTTATGCGGCGAAAAAATATTTCAGGGATCATCATAAAGCAGAACTACCTATCATGATTAGCGGAACCATAACCGATGCTTCCGGAAGAACACTTAGCGGGCAAACATTAGAAGCTTTTTATACCTCCGTTATGCATGCCAATCCATTAAGTGTTGGATTGAATTGTGCCTTGGGTGCAGCGGAAATGAGAAGTCATATTGAAGAGCTCTCCCAGATAGCAACCTGCTATACTTCGGCCTATCCCAATGCCGGCTTACCCAATGCGATGGGCGAGTATGATGAGCAGCCGCACGAAACGGCACATTTTATTGAAGAATGGGCCAGCCAGGGATTTGTAAATATTGTGGGTGGCTGCTGCGGTACCACACCGGACCATATCAAACATATTGCGGATAATGTAAGAAAGATAAAAACAAGGGAGTTGCCTGTGATGGAAGCGGTACTTTAAAAATTTTAATGTGAGGGCCTTCGTGGTTCAAAAAAAATAAAATGAGTCATTCAATTAAACCTTATCTACGCTTATCGGGCCTCGAACCTTTGGTTGTGCGGCCCGAAACGAATTTTGTGAACGTAGGTGAAAGAACCAATGTAACCGGTTCTAAAAAATTCGCACGCCTCATCAGGGATAATCAATACGAAGAAGCGCTGTCTGTTGCCCGCCAGCAGGTAGAAAGTGGCGCGCAGATATTGGATGTAAATATGGATGATGCCATGCTGGAAGGGGTAACCGCCATGACAACTTTCATGAACCTGGTTCAGAGTGAGCCGGATATTGCCCGTATTCCCATCATGATCGACAGTTCTAAATTCGAGATCATTGAAGCCGGTTTAAAATGTGTACAGGGCAGGTGTATTGTTAACTCCATCTCCATGAAAGAAGGAGAAGAAAAATTTATTAACCAGGCTTTTACCTGTAAAGCCTTTGGCGCCGCAGTAATTGTGATGGCATTTGATGAACTGGGACAGGCAGATACCAAACAACGCAAAATAGATATATGCGTTCGCGCGTATAAAATACTAACCGAAAAAGTTGGGTTTGCCCCACAGGATATCATTTTCGACCCTAATATTTTTGCCATTGCCACAGGGATAGAAGAACATAATAATTACGCGGTTGATTTTATTGAAGCTACGCGGGAGATCAAGCGTTTGATGCCACTGACAAAAGTGAGCGGGGGTGTTTCCAATGTATCTTTTTCTTTTCGTGGAAACGATCATGTTCGCGAAGCCATTCACGCCGTTTTCCTTTATCATGCCATCAATGCCGGTATGGATATGGGGATTGTGAATGCGGGTCAATTAGTAGTTTACGACGAAATTGAGCCTACCCTCCGGCAGCTTTGTGAGGATGTGATACTCAACCGGAACAATGATAATAACGAAGCAACTGAAAAGCTGATTATTCATGCCGAAACCGTAAAAGCCAAAGGCAAAGTAGAAATAAAGGATGAGGCATGGAGAAATGATCCGGTAGAGAAAAGGCTCTCGCACTCACTGGTTAATGGTATTACCGACTATATAGATATAGATACGGAAGAAGCCAGGCAAAAATATGCCACTCCCCTGGAAGTGATTGAGGGTCCGCTAATGGATGGCATGGGTATTGTGGGCGATCTGTTTGGCGCGGGAAAAATGTTCCTGCCACAGGTGGTGAAAAGTGCAAGGGTAATGAAGAAGAGTGTGGCCATTCTTACCCCCTATATAGAAGCAGAAAAAGAAGAAAGAAAGCAGGCGCATATTGCCGCAGGTACTACCAATAGTGAGGCTGCCGGCGCTGCCAAAATATTACTCGCCACTGTAAAAGGCGATGTACATGATATAGGCAAGAATATTGTGGGGGTAGTATTGGGTTGTAACGGATATGATATTATTGATTTGGGGGTGATGGTACCTGCCGATAAAATTCTGGAAACCGCACAAAGAGAAAAAGCAGACATTATTGGCCTGAGTGGATTGATTACCCCATCACTGGATGAGATGGTACATATAGCCCGGGAAATGAAACGCCGCGGCATGACACAGCCCTTACTGATTGGGGGCGCCACTACTTCGCGTATACATACTGCCGTAAAAATTGCGCCTGAATATGAATCAGGCGTGGTGCACGTGCTGGATGCTTCGCGTAGTGTTACGGTGGCAGGCTCTCTGCTAAGTAAGGAACAGAAAACGGATTTCCTGACCGGTATCAAAGAGGAATATGTTACGCTGAAACATGGATTTGATAATAAAAAAACAGTCAAAACTTATCTTACCTACGAAGAAGCGCTGAAAAATAAAGTGAAGGTTGACTGGAATAATCATGTTACAGCAATACCCGGTTTTACCGGCACCAGGGTATTTGATAATTTTGATCTGGCTGTTTTACGCCCGTTCATCGACTGGAAACCATTTTTCATTACCTGGGAGATGCATGGCAATTTTCCGGAGATTCTCACAGACAGCGTGGTAGGTAAAGAAGCTACTAAACTATATAAGGATGCCAATGACCTCCTTGATAATATCATTGCGGAAAAATGGTTAACAGCCAAAGGCACTATCGGTTTCTGGGAAGCCTCCAGTGAGGATGATACTGTAGAAGTGAGAACCGAAAATGAAATCGTCACACTTTCATTCCTTCGCCAGCAGATTAAAAAAGCTGCCGATCAGCCTAATTTATCACTGGCAGATTTTATCGCGCCAAAAACGAGTGGTAAAAAAGATTTTATCGGCGCGTTCGCGGTAACCATTGATGGCATTGAAAAACATCTGGAAAAATTTGAAGCCGGTCACGATGATTATAATAAAATTATGTTGCAGGCATTGGCCGACCGGTTTGCAGAAGCTTTTGCAGAGGCGCTACAACTGCAAACCAGGAAAGAATTATGGGGCTACGATAAGGAAGAGAATCTGAGCAATGAAGCATTAATCAAAGAACAATACAATGGTATCCGCCCTGCCCCGGGCTATCCGGCCTGCCCCGATCATACGGAAAAATATAAATTATTCGATTTATTGAAAGCAACCGATACGATAGGCATACAATTAACGGAAAGCCTTGCCATGTATCCCGCTTCATCTGTATGTGGCTGGTATTTTTCCAATCATAGGAGCCAATACTTTGGTGTAGGAAAAATTCAACGCGATCAACTGGAAGCTTATGCAAAACGCAAAAATATGCCTGTTGAGGTTGCGGAAAAATGGTTACGACCCATATTAGAATAACATAAAAAAGTAAAAATGAAAATGTGGCGCTTACTGATTTTGATGGCAATGGTTATCCCGATGATTGCTCATGCACAGGAAAAAATAAAAGAACGCAAGGGAGAATTTTATTTTTCATGGGGCTACAATAAAGAATGGTATACACATTCAGATGTGAAAGTGAACCAACCATCCCTGAACAGTAATTATACGCTCAGCAATGTAAGGTCGCATGATAATCCGGGATGGGATAAGGGTTTGTTCAGCATTCCGCTCAGTATTCCCCAATACAATTACCGGTTGGGCTATTTTTTTAATAAGAAAAGAGGGTTGGCATTCGAAATCAACTTCGACCATACCAAACATATTATACAGGATGGACAATTTGTTAAGCTCACCGGCACACTGAACGGTAAACAGGTAGATAGCGCTATTCATTTTTCTGAAGCGAATGGATTTTACTATTTCCTGAATAACGGCGCTAATTTTTTATTATTCAATCTCGTAAAACGCTGGCACTGGTATGAGGCAAAAAACGGGCGCTTTGTAATAGATGCCTTAGGCAAGGCTGGTATTGGTCCGGTAATCCCGCATGTACAGAACAGGTTATTTGGCAAAGATAATAATGCGGGTTTCCAGATTGGCGGATGGAATATGGGGGTTGAAGCCGCTGTTCGCGCTACATTCTATAAACAGGTATACCTGGAATTTTCCAACAAGGTTGATTATGCCCGCTATTCAAACTTAAAAGTTTACCAGGGTACCGCAAAACAGGCTTTTGGTACCTATGAACTGATCCTTAGTTTGGGTTATACCTGGCAGGGCGGCAAAAAAATAACCAATTAATTGAAAAGCTGTTTCAACCTTTTTCAAATAACCACCATAATCTTTTCCGTGGTTTAACCGGGTAATTTTTTGCTATATAAGCCTGAATGTATTGCATGGCTTCTTCTATATCATCCGTTAGCAGTAATAATTTTTTATCTGATTTCGCCACAGTACCTTCCTGTACCATCTTATCAAAGACTTCCATTAATGGCTGAAAAAAAGCTTTGCCATAGAGTACGATCGGGAAATTCCTGATCACTTTTGTCTGGGCCAGGGTAATGGTTTCAAAAAATTCATCCATGGTACCGAATCCTCCGGGCATGATAATAAAAGCATAGGAATATTTTACCAGTAACACTTTTCTAATAAAGAAATAATCAATCGTTAGCCATTTATCCATATACGGATTGGGATGCTGTTCAAAAGGTAATTTGATATTACATCCCACTGATAATCCATTGCTTTCATAGGCGCCCCTGTTGGCCGCCTCCATTATACCAGGGCCGCCACCCGTCATAGTGGTAAACCCCAGCGCTGCAATCCGTTTCCCGAATCCGCGCGCTGCTTCATAGTAAGGATGTCCCTCAATAAACCTCGACGACCCGAATACCGTGATACAGGGACCTACAAAATGCAGGGCCCTGTATCCTTTAATAAACTGTATAAACACGCCCCAGGCAAAACTGAATTCGTGTAAGCGGGATCTGGGGCCATCAAGATAGAGAGATTCTTTAGCGGGAATGATTCGTTCCGTTTTTGCCATATACTTTGCTTATATTCAATCAAATTAACATAAATTTTGCTACTATAAAGATAGCACAAACAATTACTGAGTAATGAACCCCGGGAAATGTATTGTATACTTACTGCTGTTATTTTTTGCGCAGCCCGTCTTTGCACAGAAAAAAATTGTGCTTGAAAAAATACGTTCGTTTGCAGTGAATGATCCTGTAATAACCTACTGGCAAAAGGTAGAAACCAGGAAAACAATTGCCTTGCAACTCAGCCGTACCCTGGTGGAACACCAGCTTCTTCCACTGGCTGATACCACCAATGTTAAAATTGAATTTCTGCCTTTCGAATATATTGTTCCCGCCATCAAACCGGCATTTTCAGATACTGATACATCCAACCTGCACCTCTATATTGATTTTTTAGAAACGGATCCTACTTACTTTTTTTTGAGGCCGGCTTACCTGCCATTAGATTCAACCCTGCTTCAGAGAACTAAAACAATATTTCAATTGAGTGCGTTGTTACTGAAACAAGACAGATCTATTGTTTTCAATGAAACACTGAACATTGCCATCAGCTCAGCAACAACAGCAGGCATGGGCAGCCTGTATGGTGATGGGATACGCTTTACTAACCTCACTGTAACTCCGAAAGTATTTACCGAACTTTTGAAAGCCGCTACTAACCTGCTATTTAATCCAAAGAATAACCTAGACATGGTAGAAATTAAACTTCAGCC
>CAYHTC010000093.1:0-8813 GCA_964359445.1 uncultured Sediminibacterium sp.
CAAACCGGGTGCTCAGACCTGGTAATAGAACCCGGCAATCCTTCTGTATTGTATGCCGGTATGTGGCGCGTAATTCGTACCCCGCACAGCATGGAAAGCGGTGGCGATGGCAGTGGCTTATATAAAAGTATAGATGGAGGAGAAACCTGGAAAAGTATAGCTGCCAATAAAGGCTTACCCAAAGGAACCTGGGGAATTGTGGGGGTAGCTGTGGCGCCATCTAATACGGAAAAAGTATATGCGATCATTGAAAATGCTTCCGGTGGATTATTTGCCAGTGCCGATGGGGGCGAAACCTGGACGCTTACCAGTAATGATAATAATATCCGTCAGCGTGCATGGTATTATACTAAAGTATTTGTTGATCCCAAAAATGAGAACCTGGTCTATTGCCCCAATGTAGCATTTATGCGTAGCAGGGATGGTGGTAAAACCTTTCAAAGTGTAAATACACCGCATGGAGATCATCATGATCTGTGGATTGATCCGGAGGATGGTAACCGTATGATTGTTGCTGATGATGGCGGTGCCCAGATAAGTTTTGATGGTGCCAATAACTGGAGTAGTTTGAATAACCAGCCAACCGGCCAATTCTATCGCGTGTCAACAGACAATTCTTTTCCTTACCGTATTTTAGGTGCGCAACAGGATAATTCAACCGTTCGGATTAAAAGCCGTACTTCCGGCGCAGGCATTACGGAAAGGGATTGGGAATCCACCGCCGGTAATGAAAGCGGTTATGTACAGGCCGATCCCCTGAATCCGGATATTGTATATGGTGGTAATTATGGCGGTTATTTATCCAGGCTCGATCATAAAACCGGTGAGAACCGCGCCATTAGTGTCTGGCCTGATAATCCGATGGGTGCGGGCGCCGATGTATTAAAATACCGGTTTCAGTGGAACTTCCCCTTCTTCTTTTCGCCGCATAATCCGAAAAAATTGTATGCGGGTGGAAATCATTTATTCGTTACGGAGAATGAAGGCCAGAGCTGGGAAACCATTAGCCCCGATCTTACTACCAATGATAAATCCAGGCAGGCTTCCAGTGGCGGCCCTATCACCAAAGACAATACATCGGTAGAATATTATTGTACCATTTTTACTGCTGCTGAATCTGTTTTGGAAAAGGACCTGTTATGGACAGGGAGTGATGATGGACTCATTCATGTAAGTAAAGATGGCGGTAAGAACTGGGAAAATGTAACACCTCCTGAAGCAGGTAAATGGATGATGTGGAATTGTATTGAAACGGATTACTTTAAAAAAGGCACGGCTTATTTTGTGGGAACGAAATATAAACTGGATGATTATGCGCCGTATATTTTTAAAACAGAAGATTATGGTAAAACATGGAAACGTATTACCAATGGTATAGACAATACGCACTTTACACGCGTAATCCGTGCCGACAGAAGACGCCCGGGCTTATTGTTTGCAGGAACAGAATTTGGCATGTACATCAGTTATGATGATGGAGCTAACTGGAAAAAATTCCAGTTAAACCTTCCTGTGGTTCCTATTACCGATATGACCATTAAAGAAAATGACCTGGTTATTTCAACACAGGGAAGATCTTTCTGGGTGATTGATGATTTGAGTTTATTGCAGCAGAAGGATGCCTCTTTATTACATAAAAACCTGCAGGTTTTTGCTGTGAATGATGCGTATAGAATGGAAGGCGGCGGCAGGAGAGGTTCACGCGGTGGCGGTGGTACACTTCAGAATATTGGACAGAATTCGGCAAATGGGGTAGTGTTAAATTATCATCTGAAAGATGCTACTGATTCTTCTGTTCTTTCTATTACAGTATTTGATAAACAGCATACACCCATCAAAACCTTTAGTACAAAAGCAAAAGAGCCAACTGATAAAATTGATTGTAATGATGGAATGAATCAGTTTGTATGGGATATGAATTATCCGCCTGCAGAAAAAGTTGATGGGTTAATATTATGGAATGGGAGCATTGGAACTACAAAGGTAGCTCCCGGTAAATACAGCGCCCGTTTCCGTTATGGAAAAGATTCTGTGGATGTTCCGTTTCTGGTTAAAGCGAATCCAAATTATCAGATGACAGAAGCTGATTATGATGCGCAAACTGCGTACCTGTTGCAGGTGAGGGATAAGTTCAGTGAAGTTCAAAAAGCGATTAAAAATATCCGTACCGTACGAATACAGATCAGTGAATTTACGGCCAGGATTGATGCAGAAACCAATAAAGACGTGAAAAAATTGGCAGATAGTGTCAATAAACAAATGACTGCCGTAGAAGAAGCTTTATACCAGACTAAATCTAAAAGCGGGCAGGATGTGCTGAACTTCCCCATTCGTTTAAATGATAAACTGGCGGGTTTGTATGGCGTTGCGGCAAGTGGCCAGAATCCGCCCAGCAAGCAGGTTCGCGAAGCATTTATTGAGTTAGGTGGCCTGGCTGATATTCAGTTAGAGAAACTGAAAATGATTATGAATACCAACCTGAAGGCATTGAATAAAATGATCAATGAAAAACAATTACCGTTGATCGGGATAAAGAATTAGTAACAAAGAAACTATTGGAAGAATGAGATGATGAGCGGTTACCATAGCAGATGAATTACTCTTTGCTCAGCAGGTTCGGGCGCCTTTCCTTGGTACGGAGTAATGACTGTTCCATCCGCCATTCTTCCACTTTTTTTGGATCACCCTGTAATAATATATCGGGTACTTTGTCTCCACGAAAATCGGCTGGCCTGGTATACACCGGTGGCGCCAGTAAGTTATCCTGGAACGAATCGAATAAAGCAGAGGTTTCATCATTCAGTACTCCGGGTAGTAATCTCCCGATCGCATCCACTACTACAGCGGCTGCCAGTTCACCGCCACTTAATACATAATCACCTATGGAAATTTCTTTGGTCACATATTTTTGCCGTATGCGGTCATCAATGCCTTTATAATGTCCGCAGATAAGCAGTATATTTTCTTTCAGTGATAGCTGGTTGGCGGTTTTTTGGTTAAACAGTTCGCCATCGGGTGTTAAAAAAATGATTTCATCAAATTTTTTATCCTTCTGTAATTCATCGATGGCATTTGCCAGGGGTTCCGGCATCATTACCATACCGGCGCCACCGCCAAACTGGTAATCATCAACCTGCATATGTTTATTGATGGCCCATTTGCGTAAGTTATGCAGTTGTACATTCAGCAGCCCTTTCTCTCTGGCACGTTTCAGTATACTATGGCTAAAAGGGCTGTCCAGTAATTCAGGAACCACGGTAAGAATATCGATATTCATGATGCAAACATACAGAATACCTTACATGCAGTGGTTATTTAGATGTCCATATAACCACTCAGATCCCGTCTTTCCCTTTTGGTAGGGCGCCCTATTTTACTCATCCGTTTTCCTGTCTGGAAACCGGCTGCTTCAAACCTGATTTTGTCAGGTTCTTCAGCAGGCGTGATATCCAGGTAATAATTGATGGCTTCGGCATACTGAACGCGTTTGTGTAAAAGTCCGGTTACTTTCACCACCCATTTCCTTGTTTCATTTTTTACTTCATATTCATCACCTGCCACAACGGGCCTGGAAGCTTTTACATTAATACCCTTGCATTTCACCTTGCCTTTGTCGCAGGCATCACCCGCCTGGCTCCTTGTTTTAAATAAACGGATGGCCCAGAGATATTTATCTATGCGGAGCTTTTCTTTTTCTTCGGCCATACTTTATGGTAATAATATTGCTGAGAGAGACACAAATTATTTCTTTTTTAACCTGTATCCCTTTACGCAAAAAAAATTATTTCATCTCAGCATAAAATTGGTGGAAATACGGAATGGTTTCTATCCCCTTATAAAAATTAAATACATCATACTTTTCATTCGGGCTATGCAGGTTATCGCTGTCTAAACCAAAACCCATGAACACGATTTTTAGTTCCAGTTCCTTTTCAAACAAAGAGCAGATGGGAATACTGCCACCACCACGAACGGGGATGGGTTCTTTCCCAAAGGTGGTATGTATGGCTTTTGAGGCGGCCTTGTAAGCATCAGAATCAATCGGTGTCATATAAGGCTCGCCGCCATGGTGTTCTGCTGCTTTTATGGTTACACCGGCAGGTGCAATGCTCTTGAAATAATTCAATACTTTTTCAGTGATTTTTACAGAAGACTGGTTAGGAACCAGCCGGCAGGATATTTTTGCTGTTGCTTTTCCAGGCAGAACAGTCTTGGCTCCTTCGCCGGTGTACCCTCCCCAGATGCCGTTCACTTCCAATGTTGGGCGGATACCGGTTCTTTCATTGGTTGTATATCCTTTCTCTCCCCAAAGGCTGGTTACGCCGAGGTCTTTTTTATAGGCTTCTTCACTAAAAGGCGCTTTGGCCATTTTAGCCCTTTCTTCAGGGGTTGCTTCCACTACATCATCATAAAAGCCCGGGATGGTGATGTGATTATTTTCATCATGGCAGGATGCTATCATTCTTGCCAATATGGTTGCCGGGTTAGCTACCGCTCCACCATATACACCACTGTGCAGGTCGCGGTTAGGGCCCGTTACTTCCACTTCAATATAACTCAGTCCGCGAACGCCGATATCAATCGAGGGTGTATCCATACTCAACATAGAGGTATCGCTGATCAGGATTACATCGGCTTTTAATAATGCTTTATTTGCTTTAACAAAAGTGGCGAGGTTGGGGCTGCCCACTTCCTCTTCTCCTTCAATGATAAATTTAACATTGGCCTGTAATGTATTGGTCTGCGTCATGGTTTCTAATGCCTTAACATGCATATAAAACTGTCCCTTATCATCGCAGGATCCCCTTGCATAAATTTTCCCGTCTTTGATTATTTGTTCAAAAGGACCGCTATTCCATAGTTCCAGCGGATCGGCAGGTTGTACATCATAATGCCCGTAAACTAAAATGGTAGGTTTAGAAAGGTCAAATATTTTTTCGCCATATACTACCGGATGGCCGGCAGTAGGATAAATGGTTACGGTATCGGCGCCTGCCTCCAGTAACCTTTGTTTTACCGCTTCTGAACAGCGGTTCATATCTTCTTTATGCTCGCTGCGCGCGCTGATACTGGGTATGCGCAAAAGTTCCAGCAACTCGTTTAAGAAACGGTCTTTGTGTTTTTCCTGGTAATCTTTCCAAGCCTGCATGATCTTTGATTTTGGGATTGAATGTATAATTGAAAGGCAAATTTACGCAGTAAAGTTAGTTGCAGGAAGCAGATTTTGCAAACAGGTACCGGATGGTTATAACTGGTGCTTATGGTTGGAAATGATATTCTGTAGTGTCCACTCCATTCTGCCTTTCATTGCCTGCTGCCGAACAGTGCAGTCGGCTTTGGTGCAGACAGTACAACTGAAGGGCATACAGCCGTCTGTATGAACAAATAATTCAATAGCATCTCCAAACTGCTGTTTAATAAGGGCAGCCAATGCATCTATTTCCGCATGTGCCTCATGAACATTCAGGTACCAGGGAACAGTGAGGTGGCAATCAATATGCAGCAGCGCACCATATTTGATCACACGGAGATTGTGCAGGTCTATCCAGTTGTCAGGCCTATGTCCGTTTAATACAGCAATAAACTGATTCAGCAGTTTCATGTCTGCCTCATCCATAATACCAGCCAGTGAGGCGCGAATAATCTTGTATCCGTTGTAGATGATCAGCACACTCATACCCAAAGCAATCACTTTATCAAGCCAATATAATTTAGTAAGCAATATAATAACAAGTCCTGCAATAATGCCAACGGTTGAGTAAGTATCTGTCTGTAAATGTTTACCACTGGCCTGTAAAGCATGGGAAGTATTTGTTTTCCCTATACGTATGCAAATGGCGCCTGCAATAAAATTAATAACTGCGGTGAAGCCGACCAGGTACAAACCGGTATCTAATTTCTGCAGGGGATTTTTTTCAACAAGATTCAGAATGGTTTCATAAATAATCATGAGGCCTGCTGCCACAATCAGCCCGCCTTCTATGGCAGCCGATACAAATTCAGCTTTTCCATGTCCATAGGGGTGTTCCAGATCGCGGGGCTTGGCTGCCACATACAGGCTGTATAGCCCGATAAATCCGGCAATCACATTCACAATACTTTCTAACGCATCGGAAAGGATAGCCAGGGAATGGGTAAACTGGTAGGCGATGATTTTTGTAAGAAACAGCGTCACACTCAGTATGGTGATCCATAGTTGAACCCGAAAATTTTGATTAGCAGGTTGCAGAAGAATTTTTTTTAAATGAGTTCTATCGAATGGTTGATGGTACAGTGTTTTGCAAGCATCGCTGAAATACCACAATATTTTTCTTGTGATAAAGTAACCGCTTTTTTTACTTTATCAAGATCTGCCGGATTTGCATCTATCCTGTACACCATACTGATAAATTTGAAAACTTTCGGATATTCTTCTGTTTGTTCCGCTTCTGCCACAATCTCAAATTTGGAAAAAGCAACTTTCATTTTTTTCAGTATCTCAACCACATCCATTCCACTACATGCATTGAGCGTACCCAGTAACATTTTCTTTGGATTCATACCACTGCCCAAACCTCCTGCTTCCACATTAGTATCTACTCTAACCGTATGCCCGCTGTCTGCAGTTGAATCAAAAGCAAGGGCCTCTACCCATTTTGTTGTTGTTGTTGTCATTGTATTACGATTTAAATATCCGTTCTATCCAAGTTCAAATTTTTTTTGCACAAATTCCCAGTTAACCACATTCCACCAATTAGTAATATAGTCAGGACGTTTATTCTGGTATTTCAGGTAATAGGCATGTTCCCATACATCCAATCCCAATAAGGGAGTTCCTGTAAGGTTACTCAGGTCCATCAGTGGGTTATCCTGGTTGGGGGTTGAACCTACTATCAGTTTTTTATCAGCATTCAATACCAGCCATGCCCAGCCACTGCCGAAGCGGTTTTTGCCGGCATCGGCAAACTGTGTTTTAAAGGCATCAAAGGATCCAAACGACTGATCAATGGCAACCGCTAATTTCCCTTCCGGTTTAGTGGCAGTGCCCGGTTTCATGCATTGCCAGAAGAGTTCATGATTGTAATGTCCGCCCCCATTGTTACGGAGTTTGGGAGAGTATTTTGAAATATTGTGCAGCAGATCTTCCAGTTGGGTACTGCCGGTATCCACTTTTTCAGCAACAATTGCCTCTGCCAGATTTTTGGTATATGCGGCGGCATGCCTGCTGTAATGTATTTCCATAGTTAAAGCATCAATAAAAGGTTCCAATGCTTTGTAATCGTAAGGTAAGGGCTGTTGTGTAAATGTATTTCCTGCCAATGCTGAGCCGGCAGTTGCCCATGAGGGAAGTACCGTTAGCGCAATACCTGCAGCAACACCTGCTTTACCGGTTTTTTTAATAAATTCGCGGCGGTCATGTTTATGTGTTGACATACATAATTTATTTTGATGATGAATGCGTATGTTTAAAGTTAGCTATAAAACTCCGTAACTGTTTGAATGATCTGTAATAGAATTCCTGGTTAAATAATTGGGAATCTCTCATCGCTTTATACGTAAGAAATGCCCCTATCGGAATGAGTATCAGTGTGGAGAGCCACATACCCAGCAGCGGGCCGGTTGAATCGGATTTTACAAACTTCTCGCCAAATGTGTTGAAGAGGTGAAAGACAACAAAAAATATAATGGCAAAAACAAGCGGGGCGCCCAAACCTCCTTTGCGTATGATAGACCCCAGAGGAGCGCCAATCAGAAACAAAACCAGGCAGGCTGCCGACAGGGTAAATTTCCTGTGCCATTCAATCTCATGAAGGCGTAATGATTTATACTTTTCAAGATAGTCTGTTGCCAATACGTTCACATTACCCCTTACACTGTTAATCTGACTGATGGCCGCATCAGATATCGCCATTTTCATTGAATCAGGAATCAACTGGTTGAATTGAGAAATCTTTCTGACAGAATCTTTATTGATTACTACCCAGCCGGTATCCAGGTAACGGGAAAAACCGATATAAGGTGATAATTCGGTCCTGGTTTTTCTGTAATAGAAGGTATCAACGTTTTGCAACGAATCAATTGTCTGGTTAAGTTGCCGTAAGCTAAGCATTTTCGGATCGTAAAAAGCGCTGTCACCTGATTTGTTCATCTGGAAACTTTTCAGGTCAAATACTTTTTTATATTCCTTAAAGCCCATCCTGGTAAATTGTGTGTTTGTGGTGCCCCTTGAGCCTTTTTCTTCGTAACGCCAACCATTTTTTAAAATGAATTCAAGAAATTTTTTGTCTTTGGTCAGTCGCATCACACCACTTTCTGCCATCATCATATTATCCTGCAAAAAATTCCCCTTTTCAAAGATCACTACGTTATGAATAATACTGTCGTTTTTTTCTTTTTTCCCCAGTTTTATCACATAGCCGCCGATCTTATCATAAAAAATACCTTCTTTAATATCAATTGCCGGTTTGGAAACGATGATATCATATTTCAGGGCGGATAATTTTTTTTGTGTTACGGGTATGATATTATTGGCGAATAAAAATGCCAGTCCGCTCATGAAAAAAGTAATAATCAATAATGGCCGCATAAAACGCAGCAATGGAATACCTGCCGCTTTGATAGCTACCAGCTCGAATGATTCGCCCAGGTTACCAAAAGTCATGATGGAAGAAAAAAGCAATGCCAATGGCAGCGCCGTTGGAACCCAGAAGAGGGTAACCAGGCCAACCAATTTTAAAAGGGTAAAAATATCCAGGCCCTTACCCACCAGATCATCTATATATAACCAGAAAAACTGCATGGTAAGTACGAATACGGAAATGGCAAAAGAGGCA
>CAYHTC010000094.1:0-8811 GCA_964359445.1 uncultured Sediminibacterium sp.
GTGTACAGAGTAATGGTACAGCCTTCCGTTCCTATAACTTCTCTTTTACAGAACCCTGGCTGGGGGGTAAAAAAAGAAATGCCTTAACGGTAAGCGTGTATAATACCAAATACGGCCAAACCTATGATCCACTTACCGGAATGTATGATCCGGGAGTGGCAGATTCCAGGTATATATCTACCACCGGCGCCACACTGAGCCTTGCCAAGCAATTAAAATGGCCCGATGACTATTTCTCTTTATCCATGGGGTTAAATTATACAAGGTATAAATTGAAAAATTACCTGATTGATCCAACCAATCTGCCCGGTTTTGATAACGGCGTGGTAAATAATATCAACTTCAGGATAGCCTTACAAAGATCTTCTGTAGACGCGCCTTTGTTTCCGAGGTCAGGCTCTACCTTCCTGATGAGTTTACAGGTAACACCCCCCTATTCATTATTCGATAAAGGCATAGTCAATGCCGCCAACCCGTATAATTTTATTGAATACCATAAATGGCGATTTAACGGAGAATGGTATGTACCATTGGGCAAACCACATGGAGAAGATGGAAGCAAACAATTGGTATTGAAAGCTGCCGCGAAGTTTGGTTTCCTGGGAAGATTTAATGCTGATCTGAAGATATCTCCATTTGAACGGTTCCAGGTGGGTGATGCGGGGCTGAGTAACCAGTTTGCTTTATTGGGATATGATATTATTGCCCATAGAGGCTATCCTGTTTACGATAACTCAAATCCAAAGATCAATCCCGACAGACAGAATGCCAGTCAGTATTTTACCATCTTTAATAAGTATACCCTTGAAATGCGTTACCCGCTTAGCTTAAGCCCCAGCAGTACCATTTATGCGCTGGGCTTTTTTGAAGCAGCCAATGGCTGGTATAGCTTTAAAGACTATAATCCATTCAAGTTAAGACGGTCGGTAGGGTTGGGTATGCGTTTCTTTCTGCCTATGTTTGGTTTGCTCGGGTTTGATTATGGCATAGGATTGGATAGGTTTACGCCAAACGGGGCCATGAAAGATGCCGCAAGGTTTACCTTTATGCTGGGCTTTGAACCGGAATAACCCATCTGACACTAAAAAAAACTGTATGAAAAAAACATTACTGTTTTCCATTCTTTTCTTCGGAGTAGCCATGGCAACCAACGCGCAGGCACGGTATGCCATTATTGATACCAGGTATATCCTGAATAAAATACCGGAATACAAAGAAGCTGATACTAAGCTGGCTTTGATTGGGGAACAGTGGCAAAAAGAAATTGATGATAAACAGGCATCAATAGATAAGATGTATAAGAACTATGAAGCCGAACAGTTCATGCTTACCGATGAGTTAAAGAAAAAAAGGGAAGATGAGCTGTTTGTAAGGGAAAAAGAGATCCGTGAGCTGCAAAAAAGGCGTTTTGGCTATGAAGGCGACCTCTTTAAGGAAAGGCAGAAAATGGTAAAACCCATACAGGATAAAGTATTTAATGCGGTACAAAAAATTGCCATAGCCAAAGCTTATGATTTTGTACTCGATAAAAGTGAAGGAATTACCATTATATTTGCCGACCCCAAACTGGATAAAAGCGAAGAAGTTTTGAAAGAACTGGGGATTAAAAATTAGTATAAACCAAACCAATTATAAATTCATTACAATGAAGAAATTATTATTTGTGTGTGTAGCTTTTGCAGCAAGCTTTTTGTTTTCGAACAACACAAACGCACAGCAGAAGATGGGCTACTTTGATGAGCAACTGACCCTGTCTTTGTTTCCCGGTATCCAAAAAATAGATACCCTGCTTAACAGTTTTCAGAACGATTCATTAAGAGTTGAATATGAATACAGGGTAGGCGATTTTACCCGTCGCGACAGCATCTTTAAAAAAGATTCCGCAACTATGCCGGTTAAAGCCAGAGAATTGGCAACCAGGGAACTGAACCAGTTGAAATACAACCTGATTAACTGGCAAACCTATGCACAGCAGATGATTGAGGCTAAAACAGAACAACTGCTGATGCCGTACAAACAAAAAATGTTTGAAGCGTTGAAACTGGTAATTGCTGAACAGAAATATACCTATGTATTAACTGCACAGGCATTATCTCCTTATGCACAACCTCCGTTGCTGGATAATCTTTCTATCAGGGTGGCCATGAAATTGAAATTGCCATTAACCAAGGAAATAGAAGATGCATGGAAAGTGGCTTCAGGCAGCGCTGGATCTGCGAGCAAGAAGTAATTTTTTTAGAAAAAGAAGTTCTCTATAATAATACTTACTCAGAACCCCGTCCTTGCGATGGGGTTCTTACTTTTGTTATATGCAAGCTACTACCCCAATTGGCGTTTTCGACAGTGGATACGGAGGGCTAACGGTTTTAAAAGAAATCGTAAAGGAACTTCCTGCCTACGATTATCTCTATGTGGGCGATAATGCCCGCGCACCCTATGGTACCCGTTCTTTTGATACTGTTTATGAATATACGCTTGAATGCGTTCAGTGGTTTTTTGCGCAGGGATGCGAACTGGTGGTACTGGCCTGTAATACCGCTTCTGCCAAAGCATTGCGAACCATCCAGCAAAAAGACCTGCCCTATATCGGACCAAATAAAAGGGTTTTGGGCGTAATCAGGCCCACCACAGAAATTATTGGGCAATATTCCAAAACGGGCCAGGTGGGGGTATTGGGCACTACCGGAACGGTTCAGAGTGACAGCTATCCTATTGAAATTGCTAAATTTTTTCCGAAAATACAGGTATACCAGGAAGCCTGCCCTATGTGGGTACCCCTGATTGAAAACAGTGAATACGATAAACCCGGGGCCGATTATTATGTAAAGCAACACCTGGATCATATCCTGGGTGCTCACCCCGGTATTGATACCCTTTTATTGGCCTGTACGCATTACCCTTTGCTATTGGATAAGATCAGACAGTTCGTTCCTGAAAATATTGCCATTGTTTCACAAGGAGAAATTGTGGCCCAAAGCCTGGCAGCCTATCTTCAAAAACACCAGGAGATGGCCGATGCCTGCAGTAAAAATGGACAGATCAACTTTTTTACTACCGATTCACCCGTAGATTTTGATAACCATGCAGCGGTGTTTTTTGGGAGTCCGGTGGTTTCAAAACACCTTGATTTAGGGGGCAAAAGGAGCTAAACAGGGATTAAAACAGGTTAAATTGGGTTTATAGGAGGAGATGATTGAAAAAAACGCAGCGCTTACCTTGTACTTCTAACCGGATTCCCTTACCTTCGCCGTCCTTTCACAAGCAGCAGTATGGTGACTGCAGGCATGAAATGAAACAATATTACCGGGTTAGTAAAAAAATAGATCATGAAACGTACATTCCAACCACACAAACGTCGCCGTAAAACGGTACATGGTTTTCGTAAACGTATGGAATCTGCCAATGGCCGTAAAGTATTGTCAAGCCGCAGAGCGAAAGGTCGCAAGAAACTCAGTGTTTCCAGCGAAAAAGGATTAAAATAAAAATTATTACCCCTGTATGGGGTCAAGAAAAAAATATAGCCTCATCTTTTTGATGAGGCTTTTTTAGTTTAGCAGTGCCATGTCAGCCACCTACTCATATAATACAACAGAAAAACTCAAAAGCCGTAAGCTGCTCGACCGGCTTTTTACGAAAGGCAGGTCCGTTTCTGTTTTTCCGGTAAAGGCTTTTTATATGCCCCTGCCATCAGATGCAGAAGAGGTGGTACAGGCAGGCATTGGGGTGAGCGCCAGAAATTTTTCTAAAGCTGTTCAGCGAAACAGGATTAAGCGTTTGCTTCGCGAAAGTTACCGATTGAATAAAGCAATATTGCATGAAGGATTACGGACAGATCAGAAAAAAGCGGCGGTATTTTTTTTATACATCGGAAAAGATATGCCCGACTTTGTAACACTGAATGGGCTCATGCCATCCTTACTCAATAAATTAGCTATAGCCATTGCCAAAGCATGAACAAATACCGGACCGTTCGTTGTTGAAGTGGCTCACAATTATTGTGAGTTATCCTTTTATTTTATTGATTAGAATATATCAATACGTTATTTCTCCTGCTATGGGCCCTAAGTGCAGGTTCACGCCAACCTGTTCGCAATACGCGGTTCAGGCTTTACAAAAACACGGATTGATAAAAGGAGGATGGCTATCCGTTAAGCGAATCAGTAAATGCAGACCGGGTGGCGGGCATGGATATGATCCTGTACCCTAAAGATTGAAAATAATTTTAGTATTTCTCCGGTACGGTCATTGCCTGTAATTTCAAAATTGTTTCCCTGATTTCTTTGATGCTGTAAAAGCGGTATACTTCCGGATCTTTTCCGTTAATTTTTTCTATAGAGCGCATACGGTGATATGGACCAACAACCATGGCTTCCGTATTTTCAGTAATCCTGGCGGCTTGATTGGGCAGGATAAAAAAATTGCGATTGACTTCTGTAATATTTTTGCCTTCTGATAATAACTGTAATGAATCAATTTGCAGTTTCAGGTTTTCCTGCGTAACGGAAGTCAGCGCCTGCTTAGGATCGCTGTATTTCTGATAGCTGCCAATGATCGTATCATTTTTTACATTCACGATATACAGTCCATTTTCCAATAATTCAACGGTAGCTTCACCGGCAGGGGTTGATAAAGTAAATACCACCTTGTCTCCGTTAATTACAATGGCTTTTTCCTCATGGCCGGAACCATCAATAGACCTAATGGTTCTGGCATCTGTATTTATCTCTGCCGGTCCCTTACTCATTACCACGACTCTCTTCTCTTTACCACATGCGGTTAATAAAATAATTACAGTGAGTAAGGCCAGTATTTTTTGCATAAGTAGTATTTTAAAAAAAGTCCCGCTATGTTAGCGGGAACTAAATTAATACTATTTCCTGAGAGCGTTTACTTTGCCGCGTTAAAACGTTCTGCTACTTTGCTCCAGTTTACAACATTCCAGAATGCGGCCAAATAATCGGCACGGCGGTTCTGGTATTTAAGATAGTAAGCATGTTCCCAAACATCGGCGCCAAGAATGGGGGTGCCTTTTACTTCAGCAATATCCATCAAAGGATTATCCTGGTTAGGGGTGGAAGAAACTTCCAGTTTACCCTCTTTTACCAGTAGCCATGCCCAACCACTTCCAAAGCGGGTCATGCCCGCTGCTGTAAATTTTTCTTTGAATGCATCAAAGGAACCAAAAGCAGCGGTAATCGTATCAGCTAAAGCGCCCGATGGCGTACCCCCTGCATTGGGTGCCAGGCTCTCCCAGAAAAAAGTATGGTTCCAGTGTCCACCACCGTTATTGCGAACTGCCGGACTGACAGATCCTGCTGCAGCCACCAGTTCTTCCAATGATTTTCCTTCATTTGGTGTGCCGGCTACGGCTTTATTCAGGTTGTCTACATAAGCCTGGTGGTGTTTGCCATGATGGATCTGCATGGTGGTTGTGTCAATATGAGGCTCTAATGCTTCATGTGCGTAGGGTAAGGGCGCTAAAGTAAATGACATAGTCTGTAAGTTTAAATGATAATGAAAAACAAATTTACTGCTGTTAGGGGGGATAATTGACTGCCTGCAATGAATTCTTTCTTAAATCGTAAGGAGGGAGTATATTTATAAGTTAGGAGTTAGGAGTTGGGAGTTTCTGGGTATTATTGTAATCAATAAAAATAATCATATGCAAAGGATATTGTTCATCTGCCTGTTACTGCTGGCAACGGAAATAGCAGTTGCACAAACGCCGGAAGAAAAATTAACGCAACTGGGCATTACGCTTTTCGCTCCTTCTGCTCCTGTAGCCAATTATGTAAAATATGTAAGAACGGGTAACCTTATTTTTCTTTCGGGGCATGGCCCGGAAGACAAGGTTAAAGGGGGATATATTACCGGTAAACTGGGAAAGGACCTGACCATTGAGCAAGGATATGCGGCTGCAAAATTAACCGGTATCTCACTGTTGGCTACTTTAAAAGATGCCATTGGGGATCTCTCAAAAGTGAAGCGAATTGTAAAAGTATTGGGCATGGTGAATAGCGATGAAAATTTTGTTGATCAGCCTAAAGTGATCAATGGCTTTTCAGATTTGATGGTGGCTGTTTTTGGCGAGAAAGGGAAGCACGCCAGAAGCGCCGTGGGTATGGCAGCATTGCCTTTTCACACGGCTGTAGAAATTGAAATGGTGGTGGAAGTGGAATTATAATTTTCCTTTTTTAATTTCATCTACTATCCCCGGATCCAGCAGCGTGGTGATATCTCCTAAATTTTCTGTTTCGCCTTCCGCGATTTTTCTTAGAATCCGGCGCATGATCTTTCCGCTTCTTGTTTTAGGTAATCCGCTTACAAACTGTATTTTATCGGGTTTTGCAATGGCGCCGATAATGCGGGTAACCGTTTGCAAAATATCTTTTCTGATCAGATCGGCGGTACCATGTGTATTTTGCGCGTGTGATCCCTGGTAAATAACAAAGGCATAAATACCCTGTCCTTTAATGTCATGCGGATAGCCCACTACTGCACTTTCCACCACACTGGCGTGCATATTAATAGCATTCTCTACTTCGGCGGTACCAATACGATGGCCACTTACATTTAATACATCATCAACGCGGCCGGTAATCCGGTAATTCCCCTGTTCATCTCTGAAAGCACCATCCCCGGTAAAATACAGATCAGGGTAAGTGGCAAAATAATTAGTTCTGCAACGTTCATGATCACCATAAGTTGTTTTGATAACAGAGGGCCAGGGTGCTTTAATGCATAGATTGCCGCTAATATTATTTCCTTCAATTTCTTTACCGGCTTCATCAACCAATATGGGCCGGACACCCGGCATGGGAAGGGTTGCATACGTTGGTTTGGAAGGGGTGATACCAGCCATGTTGGAAATCAGCACTCCGCCTGTTTCTGTCTGCCACCAGGTATCAACAATGGGGCAACGGTTTTTACCGATATTGTCATCATACCAATGCCAGGCTTCTTCATTAATGGGCTCACCAACAGTACCCAATACTTTTAAACTACTGAGATCATGTCCCTGAACGGGGCCCAGGCCAAATCCCATTAAACTTCTGATAGCGGTAGGGGCTGTGTATAAAATATTCACTTTGAATTTATCAATGATGTACCAGAACCTGCCGGCATCGGGCCAGGTAGGTACGCCCTCAAACATCACTGTAGTGGCTCCCGCACTTAGCGGGCCGTATAAAATATAACTATGCCCGGTTATCCAGCCAATATCAGCGGTGCAAAAATGAATATCGCCCGGTTGGTATTGAAATACATTTACGAAAGTGTAGGTAGTGAACAGCATATAGCCGGCACAGGTATGCACTACCCCTTTGGGTTTGCCTGTTGAACCTGAGGTATATAAAATAAATAAAGGATCATCGGCATCCATTTCTTCTGCGGGAAAATCGTGCAATCCCATTGTTTCCACTTTTTTTATTTCATCTTCCCACCAGATATCTCTTCCTTTAATCATGGATACCGGTGTTCTGGTACGGGTGGCCACAATTACTTTTTTTACAATTTTGTTTCCGATCAGTGCATCATCAATTACCGATTTTAAGGGGATATCTTTCTGACCCCGAAAAGCGCCATCGCAGGTGACAATATATTCTGCCTGTGCATCATACAAACGGTCGGCAATACTTTGTGCAGAGAATCCGCCAAATACAACTGAGTGGATAGCGCCTACCCTTGCACAGGCCAGCACCGCAATGGCCAGTTCAGGTATCATACCCATATAAATACAAATCCGGTCTCCTTTTTGTACGCCGTTGTTTTTTAGAACGTGCGAAAACTGGCAAACTTTCTCATATAATTTTTTATAGGTAAGTATGCGGTGATGTTCTTCCGGATCATTCGGTTCCCAGATCAGGGCAGGCATATCTCCGTGTTTTTCCAGGTGCCTGTCGAGGCAGTTTTCAGTAATATTCAGTTTGGCGTCTTTGAACCATTCTACTTTCGGTTCTGTAAAGTTCCAGTTCAGGATAGTGTGCCACTTTTTTTTCCAGGTAAAATGTTCGGCAATGGTTGACCAGAATTCCGCGGGATCCTCAATGCTGCGTTTATAATCAGCCTGGTATTGTTCAAAACTTTTAATTTGGTAAGGGTAAGGCATAACAATCGTTTTATTTGGCACCTCAGCAAAGCAGAAAATAATTCCAGCTTCTATTTGGATATTTAATTTTGCTAAATTACTGTACTATTACCAATTTTCTGTACCCTTACTCAATCAAAACCCAATTTCACCAAATGAATAAGAACAATGAAACAAAAGGTATCTGGAAGGTAATCGGTGCATCCTCGCTGGGCACACTGATTGAATGGTACGATTTCTATATTTTCGGAAGTCTTGCGGTGGTTATTGCCAATCAGTTTTTTCCAAAAACAAACCCTACTGCAGCATTACTGTCAACTTTAGCCACCTTTGCCGCAGGATTCATTGTACGCCCTTTTGGCGCATTGGTGTTTGGCAGACTGGGCGATCTGGTTGGCCGTAAATACACGTTCCTGCTAACACTGGTATTAATGGGAGGGTCCACTTTTGCTATTGGTTGTATTCCCAGTTATGAAAGTATTGGATTTCTGGCCCCTATCCTGGTATTGATACTTCGCTTAATACAGGGCCTGGCATTGGGTGGCGAATATGGCGGTGCCGCCACCTATGTGGCTGAACATTCACCTGCACACCGCAGGGGTTTTTTTACTTCCTGGATTCAAACCACGGCTACACTCGGTTTGTTTATTTCATTGGGCGTAATATTATTAACCCGCCATATACTGGATGAGGATCCTGTAAAGTCTATTGAAAAATTTAACGAC
>CAYHTC010000095.1:0-8796 GCA_964359445.1 uncultured Sediminibacterium sp.
AAAAACAAAAAACAATAAAAATACTCACATGAAACAGTGGCTAAAAAATAATAAACTCTCTCTAATTGGAACTATTGTTGGCGCTATTGCAGGGTATTTATATTGGCAACAGATAGGATGCACCTCCGGTACCTGTATGATTACTTCAAAACCACTTAATAGTACTTTATATGGTGCATTTATGGGTTTTTTGGTGTTTGGATTGTTTAAAAAGGACAATAAAAAATCCTCCCTCTAATGCTGCTCCCGCAGATACTTATTCCAAACTCCGGTTATTGCCTCAATTTCCCCCATTTCCTGATATAAATCATATTTCAGTGTAACCAACGTTACACAGGATCTGTTTCAGTGGGTAGAACTTTGTGCTGTAATTAAGAACGTACAATTAAAACTATCACATGAAACGTCTTGTAATTTTAGGAGCAGGTACTGCCGGAACAACGATGGCAAACCATTTGCATCATAAATTAAACAGAAAAGAATGGGAGATTGATATAATTGATGAGAGAACAGAACATCACTATCAGCCCGGTTATTTATTTCTGCCCTTTGATATCTATAAACCGGCAGATATTGTAAAATCGGTCAAAGAATTTGTACCATCTGATGTACATCTGATTACTAAAAAAATTGATCGCATTGTTGCCGGTGAAAACTTTATTCAAATGGCCGATGGGGATAAAGTGCCCTATGACCTTCTTATTATCGCAACCGGCGCAAAAATTGCTCCTGAAGAAACAGAAGGTATGAAAGGCAAAGAATGGTATCAGTCAGTATTTGACTTTTACACTTTTGATGGGGCTCTGGCATTGCGTAATAAACTTCGCAACTGGGAAGGTGGTAACCTGGTTGTACATATTACCGAATTACCGATTAAATGTCCGGTGGCTCCTTTGGAATTCGCATTTCTTGCTGATTCGTTTTTCCGGAACAAAAAAATGCGGGATAAAGTTAAGATCACTTATGTAACCCCATTAAGCGGCGCTTTTACAAAGCCAAAATCAACAGCCGCACTGGAACATTTATTACATGAGAAAAACATATTGATTGAAAGCGATTTTGCTATTGCGGAAGTAAATAATGAAACTAAAACCATTATTGATTATGGCGGTAAAGAAATCCCCTTCGATTTATTGGTAACGGTGCCCACCAATAAAGGAGATGAACTGATGGAAAGGTCCGGATTGGGTGATGATCTGAATTATGTTGCTACCAATAAGGAAACACTCCAGTCAAAGAATTATGCAAACATTTTTGTGATCGGGGATGCAACCGATATACCGGCTTCAAAAGCCGGATCAGTAGCGCATTTTGAGGCGGAAATCCTGACCGAAAATATTTTGCAGTATGTGAATAATGAACCTTTAAGTGCGTTGTTCGACGGGCATGCCAACTGTTTTATTGAAACGGGTAATACCAAAGCGTTATTGATTGATTTCAACTACACAACCGAGCCAGTAGAAGGTACCTTTCCTTTTGCAGGTATAGGGCCCTTACAATTATTAAAAGAAAGCAGGATGAACCATTGGGGAAAATTGGCCTTTCGATGGATTTACTGGAATGTACTGCTGAAAGGCATCGCTATTCCTTTTGTTTCATCCAATATGAGTATAGCCGGAAAAAAAATTAACTAACCTAAAAACAATTTTATGGAAAAGATGATTGCTCAAAAGAATGTTCTGGTAAATGAGGAAGGATACCTCGCAGACTTCACACAATGGAATAAGGAAATTGGGAATGAATTGGCTGGTGAAAACAACATTGTGCTTACATCAAAACATTGGGAGGTGATTGATTATATTCAGGACGAGTATACAAAAGACTCACCATTAAGTATCAGAAGAATCGGCAAAAGCGGTGTAGTGGATATCAAAGAATTTTATGCGCTATTTCCGGTAGGGCCTTTGAAAACTGCCACCAAAATTGCAGGCGTTCCTAAACCTGCCAGTTGTATTTAATAATAAATTATAAAAATTATAAAAATTATAATCATGAACGAGTTTAATGGCGAAATCAGAAAGATGATGATCATACTTTCCAAAGCCTCCCTGGAAAATGTATATGCTGCATTTGTATTGGCGAATGGCGCCAGAATGGAAGGCATTGAAGCGGAAATGTTTTTTACCTTTTTTGGATTAGAGGCTATACATGATAAGAAAATGGAACACCTGCACGTGGCAACTGTAGGAAACCCCGCTATGCATTTACCTACCATGATTGGTGGATTGCCGGGTATGGAAGCATTGGCTACTTCTATGATGAAAAAAGAAATGGAAAAATTGGATATGCCCGGTGTTCGTGAATTTTTAGATATCCTGAAAGCCTCGGGCGTTAAGCTATGGGCCTGTAAACTGGCTATGGAAATGTTTCATTATACAAAAGAAGATATGTATGCGGATATGGATGGTGTAATAACAGTTGGTGATTTTTACAAACAAGGTTCAGGCATTGGAACTCACATGCTTTTTATATAATAGCTGCAGATTGAAAATTCTATACTATCTTAAATGTTTAATCGGGTAATCCCGTGGCACAATCTGACAACCCAAAAATTAAACATGCAAAGAAGAAATTTTCTTAAGAACTCGGGCATTGCGGCAGCAAGTTTTGCTTTCACTCCTGCTACCAGATTATTTGCAGGTGTGGCTGATACGAAAGTGAAGATCGGGATCATTGGTGTGGGACTTCGCGGGCAGAACCATCTGGAGTTGCTTCTGCGTAGAAAGGATGTAGAGGTAGCGGCTATTTGCGATATAAGCGAAAGAATGCTTGCCTCAGCAAAAGAAATGATTGGTAAAACCGGTAAAAAAATGCCCGAAATATTTACCGGTGATGTGTTTGCCTGGAAACAGATGCTGGGAAAAATTCAATTAGATGGCGTGGTCATTGCCACCCCCTGGGAATGGCATAAACCGATGATCATCGGTTCACTGGAAGCGGGTGTGAAATATGTTGGATCGGAAGTAATGATTGGTATTACACTGGAAGATCACTGGGATGTTGTGAAAGCTGCTGAGCAGCACAAGGCACAGGTGATGATGCTCGAAAATGTTTGCTATCGCCGCGATGTAATGGCGGTTTTAAATATGGTACGCCAGGGCTTATTTGGTGAGATTATTCACTTACAGGGCGGTTACCAGCATGATTTGCGCGAAGTGAAATTTAATGATGGCGTGAACCCCAACGGCCATGGTGTTGAATATGGGGCAAAAGGTTTTTCAGAAGCCAGTTGGCGTACGGAACATTCCGTACATCGTAACGGAGATCTGTATCCAACGCATGGTATTGGCCCGATTGCCCATTATGCCAATATAAACAGGGGTAACCGTTTTTTATCACTCTGTTCCTTTTCATCAAAAGCAAGGGGTTTACACAATCATATTGTGAAACAGGGTGGAGAAAATCATCCCAATGCGAAGGTAATTTTCAAACTGGGTGATGTGGTCACGACCAATATCCAGTGTGCCAATGGCGAAACAGTTCTATTACAGCATGATACCAACCTGCCACGTCCGTATTCACTGGGTTTTCGGGTGCAGGGTACAGAGGGTTTGTGGATGGATCTGAACAAGGGTATCTATATTCAGGATAAATCAGCCAAACCTCATCAATGGGATACGGCCAAAGAATGGCTGGATAAGTATGATCATCTGTTATGGCAACGCTGGAGTAAGGATACGGAGGGTGCCGGTCATGGGGGGATGGATTTTTTTGTGATTCATGCATTCATTGAATCTATCAAACGTAAAACGGAAACGCCCATGAACGTATATGATGCCGCCACCTGGAGCGCTATTACGCCATTGAGTGAAAGATCAATAGCGTTAGGTAACCAGACGGTGGAGTTCCCGGATTTTACCGGTGGTAAATGGATGTATGAGAAACCAGTGTTTTCTTTGGGAGATGCGTATTAATATGGTAGTTTCGGGCAGGTTCCATAATGTATTGATCATGCGCCATCCGGTATCCCTTATTATCCGTCTACTGATAGGCTTCCTTTTTTTTCACAGTAGCGCCAATGCGCAAACCTATGTTTTTGCACAATTGAATGGATCACCTGTTAATACAGCCGGTTGGAATTTTCAGGGAGCGGCAACTATCAGGAATTTGCTGTATAATGATAACAGTGAGATACTTCTTTGTGATAAATCCGCTAATAAAAGTGGTGCCGTCTTTTTCAATCAACCCATTAATCTTTCGATCTGCAGTAAATGGAAGGCGGAATTTGATTTCAGGATGAATGATGGAACATCCGCGGATGGGATCGCTTTTTGTTTTTTAGATGTGCCGCCTGTTGGATTCGTTACCGGAAGTGGATTGGGAATACCTGCGTCCGCCAATGGATTAAAAATTTGCTTTGATACCTATAATAATTGCGACAATGATGTGCGGAAGGATATGCCAAAGGTTGAAATCAGGTGGGGCGCTGGTTATGATGAATGCAATACAGGTCAGCCCACCAAAATCAATGTAAATGGCGATCTTGATTCCTTACGTCCCTCTTTATATACGCATGCAAAAATCGAATATGATAATGGTGCCATAACGGTTAGTATCAATAATAAGCAGGTAGTTACCGGTAACCAGCAGTTTAACTTTCCAGGATACCTTGGTTTTACAGCAAGTACCGGCGGTCGTAATGATAATCACTCTATCAGAAATGTAATCATCTATACAGACATGCCCCCCTCTGTAGCAAACAGTAGTTCCTCACCTGTTTCATTTTGTCCCAATACCCCCACACAAATTGGTACCACCAATAATGCAAATTATACCTATGTATGGTCGCCATCTGAGGGATTGAGTAATGCTACCGGTTCAGATCCTTTCTTAACAGTGGATAATACCACGGATAGTTTGATTACGGCAAAATATTATGTACAAACAGCTTTTGCCAATAACCCTGGCTGCTATTCGAAAGACAGTATTACCGTTACTGTTTTTCCCAGGCCTTCGATCGGTTTTCTTACGCCGGCTATCTGTTTAAATGATGCTACCGCGCAGTTTACCAATGGTTCTCAATCAAAAGATCCCGGTAGTTACCCATTTCAATACCTATGGAAATTTGATGATGCTGCCAAAGCAACCATAGCTAATCCAAATACATCAGCCAATCAGCATCCATCTCATATCTACAACCAGGCGGCAGATTACCAGGTGCAGCTAACAGTTACTACACAGCATGGTTGTGTAGATAGTCTTACTAAATTATTTACAGTAAATGGGGCCATCCCAAAAGCTCATTTTGTTTTACCACAGGGAGCTTTGTTATGCGGCAATGATTCTGTGATTTTACAGGATCAGTCTTCTGTAGATTTTGGCTCAGTAACCAAGGTTAACATTTTCTGGGATGCGGCAAATGGGGTTTCCCAGCAACTGGTAGATGACCGGCCCTATGCAGGCAAAAAATACACCCATTTATACAATGCCTTTTCTCAGCCGGCCACCGGGCCTGTTCAGATTCGTTATCTTGCTTATTCAGGCATTACCTGCTTTCAGCAATTCGATACAACCATCACTTTGCTGGCAAGTCCGAAACTGCTATTTGACAGCATCCCTTCCACCTGTGATAATGTATTGCCTTTTCAGCTAAAACAGGCTTCGCTGGTACAGAATATAAGCGGTTTGTTTACTTATTCAGGCAAAGCTGTCACTATAAACGGTGTTTTTGATCCGCGGTCAGCAGGTGCGGGTATTTTTCCTATACAGTATAAATATACAACTGATAATGGCTGTAAGGATTCAGCCACAAGAAGAATTACTGTATGGGCCTCCCCGGTTGTAGAGGCTGGGCCTGGTCTGTTTGTTTTGGAAGGATCAGGGGCCACATTCAATACAACAGTAAGCGGATATCCTTCCACCTTTAGCTGGACACCCGCTACTTTCTTAGATAGTGATACCGTGCTGGCGCCAAGGGTTACACCTGCACATGATATAATATACTATTTCAGGGCAACTGATCTGCATACCTGCACGAATATGGATAGTGTTTTTGTAAAAGTTTTACTGGCTCCTGAAGTACCCAATGTTTTTTCTCCTAATGGCGATAATATCAATGATACCTGGGTGGTAAAATATTTGGATGATTACCCGGATTGTGTTGTTCAGGTTTTTACCAGATCCGGTCAAAGAGTGTACCAAACACAGGGGTTTCCAAAACCATGGGATGGAACCTTTAATGGTTCGCCTTTGCCCATTGGAACTTACTATTATGTAATTCAGCCCAAACGGGGCAGGGCTGTTATCAGCGGCCCAGTAACCATTCTCCGGTAGCTTTACCTTTATTTAAAACCAAAGAGCCCCGGAGGGCTCTTTTACGTTGGTATTGGATGTTAAATGGTACCCGATCTGCTTAATTGGTACCTGTTGGACTTACATTTTTTATCACATTGCAGGTATAATTGCCTGCCAATGACAGATTGATTGTGATGTTGTAATGACCTGGCTTTTCGATGATGAAATTTTCTCCTTTGCTATCCGGCACTAAACAACCATCTTTTACGGCGTTACCAAGGCTGATGGTATTTGTATTGTTGGCCCTGATCCTGAAGTTTCCTTTTACAAGGTCTATATTGATAGTCCAGTTTTTAGTGGTTGCATCGTAAGTCATTTCAGGATCTGCTGCTCCTTTAGCTGCCACAGCAGTACCATTGATGCCCCATGTATTGATTTTGGTATAATTCCAGGTATTGGTATTGGTACTTGCTTTCATAAGGTAAATACCGGTACCGCCAGAGATGCTGAAAACACTACCTCCGAATCCGAATTTGCCGGCGCCTATATAAGTGTATGTTTTAACCGGATCCCATTTTTCAGCTTTCACCAGTAAGAACTGTGCATAGGTATTAGTGAAGTTTACATATCCTTCATACTCACCATTATTTTCAGTGGTAATAATCTTGGGAGCGCTTGCCACATCCCAGTTTTGAAAATTACCGGGTATATACATGATCTGAGTCTTGTTATACTCGGTAAAATGCTGGTAGGTAGTAACCCGTAAAGCAACCGGATTATAATATGCCGGAACTTCTTTACCAAAAACCGCTTTAATTCTCAGTTCAATAGTTCCGGTGGCGCCGGTTGGTATTAGTCTGCACATCTGATGGTTAAAATCTTTAACAGAAAGGATAATGTTTTTCTGATCAGTAGTTCCCAGTTCAATGATATCAGCAAAATTTGCCCCGGAAAGAGCAGCTTCAATGGTATACGTTGCAAAAGCGGTATAGGTGGCTGATTCCCAACGTAAATTAATGGCGCTCATGTTTTCATTACCCTGTAAGAGTTTTACACCTGATTCAGAAACCTGGAAGTTTTTAATGCTGTTGGTTGCATTGGCAGCTATTGTTGTTTCGGAATTAACTACTTCTTTTTGACAAGCGAAAAGAAATAATGAAACCATACAGATAAGGATGAATTTGCCAACTGATGGCAGGTTTCTTTTTACCGGGGTAATGAGTAGTAGTTTCATAAAATCTGTTTTTCAGTTGCCTGGAATTTGATTTCCTTTGACAGTACAAAGAGAAAAGATTCTATACCCCTGTGAAATAGAACTACATTGAAATAATGATAGCAAAACCGTGTAAAATGATTAGTATTTTGAACGGTTTGGCAGTAGGGCGAATGATCTGAAATTGTAGGGGAAAAGAGAATAGAAATAATGGAAATAATTAACCAGCGCTGATAGTAAATACAAACAGGGTATAATAGTAGTTAAATCGTGTGGAGGTAGTATAAACGCTACAGTTGGCTAAAACCCTTATGGATAGGGGGTTTGCGAAGAAGCCGTTTGGCGGGGGTGGCAGGATGATTAAGTTTAACCAGGGTTTCCGGATAGGATTTTAGCGGATTTTATGCGGGGTTTGATCATTTTTTATTTTATTCGTGAAAAATGGCATAAAGAAGTCTGGCCGGAAATTATTGAAAGCATTACCTCATCCGGTATTGAGCAGGTGGAGATATACCGGGTAGGTAATCGTTTATGCATGGTGATGGAAGTGAATGACAGTTTTAGTTTTGAAGCCAAATCTAAAGCCGATGCTGCAAATCCGGAAGTACTGGAATGGGAAAAACTGATGTGGCATTTTCAACAGGCGCTTCCTTTTGCCGAACCTGGTGAGAAATGGCTGCTAATGGATAAAATTTTCGACATAAAAAATGATTTTCTATAAGTTAATATTAAACAACTGATCAATGATGTTCTCATTACAAAATAAACAGGCAGCCATTACAGGCGCCGGAAGTGGTATCGGTAAAGCCATTGCTGAAACATTTGCCAAACAGGGAGCTGTTATTCATATCATTGACTTCAATGGAGAAAATGCCCGTCAAACAGTAGCTGATATTGAAGCTGCAGGCGGAAAAGCCTACTGGTATTGTGGTTATGTGAGCCGGCAGGAATTGGTAGCTGACATATTTCAGCAAATCGGGAAACCTGATATCCTTGTGAATAGTGCAGGCATTGCACATATCGGCAAAGCAGATACAACCTCTACTGAAGATTTTGAGAGGATATTCAATGTTAATGTAAAAGGCGCCTATAACTGTTTGCATGAAGCCATTCCATTAATGAAAAAGCAGGGGGGTGGTGTTATCCTCAATATCGCATCCATTGCCGCCCTGGTGGGTATTCCGGACAGGTTTGCTTATAGTATGAGCAAGGGAGCCATCTATGCCATGACGCTCAGTGTTGCCAAAGATTATCTTCCGGATCATATCCGCTGTAACTCTATTTCTCAGCCCTGGTACATACCCCTTTTGTAGATGGGATTATCGCAAAAAATTATCCCGGAAAATAGA
>CAYHTC010000096.1:0-8796 GCA_964359445.1 uncultured Sediminibacterium sp.
CTTTAATATCCCATAAAGCCTCATCCAGTCCGCTTAACGCATTATTTAATACCGTATAAAAAGCGGAAAAATAGAACTGGTAATCCTGGCCAACCCTATGCACCACACCAATTTCTGAATTATACGCGTACTCAGCGCTAAGGTCCGGATTGGGCACTACCACTATACCGGGCGCCGATTCAAATACCTTTCCAATATCATCTATATTCGGTGTTCTGAATCCGGTTGAAAAATTAAAATTTAATTGCCAGTTATCAGATGGCCTGTAAACTAAGCCCGTATTGCCTGTAAAAGATCCACTGCTGTTGGTTGCACTGGTAAAAGGAAATTTAAAAAATGTGGTATCAAATTTTGCCCGCGAACTTGTATGATTATAGCGAAGCCCTCCCACAACACTAACCCGTTCAGATAAGTTATTCTTATAACTAAAATAGGCAGCATAAGAAAGCCAGGATGAGCCATCCGGATACCGGGTGGCAGTTGGTATTTGCTGACCGGTAACAATTTGGGTATTGAATGCAGATGAACCTACCTTATTCTGAATGAATTCAATACCATAAAACAGTTCCTGTTTATTATTGATTTCTTTATTAAAATCCGCATTAACGGAAAATGCCCCCACTTTTTCTACCTGGCTCCTTAAAAAATTATTATTTCTTCTTCTGTCATACCGGCTCTCTTCATACTCCTGGTAAGCCGTTACAAATTTTAACTGGTCAAATAATGAATTTTTCTTTCTGTAATAAACCTGTAGTGCGTGCATACGCCACAATTGCGGACCATAATACCATTCAGCAAAACGCAGCTTCCCGCCGGCATATTCTATAAGCCTGTCGTAGCGCGGTATATTACCTGTTACAGAATAATGAAAGCCATATTGTATATCAAGGTTATCCGTTGGTTTAAACCTGATTTTATTGATGAAATTCTTTTGCGTATACCCGCTGAATTTTTGAACACGCGGATCAGTGTTGATGAAAACAGAATCCTTGTCATTAACCCTTTGCACATATTGGGAACGCAGGTAAGAGGCATCTCCGCCATGAATACCCATCCTTGTATCGCCAAAACCACTGAATGAAAAGCTTGACAAAAACGAGAATTTATCAGAACCCATATTCACATCAGCATGAGCTGTTTTTTCTGTATTGGCAGTGGCATACCTTACCAATCCACTACCTTTTACAATTGTTTTGTTTTTAGCTGATGAGAATTTCGGTTCAAGCATGTGGAAATCCATCACACCACCGATGGCATCACTTCCATAAATTAATGATCCCGGCCCAAAAATAATTTCGGCATCAGCTAATGCCAGCGGATCCAGTGAAATTACATTTTGAATATTTCCGCTCCGGTAAATGGCATTGTTCATTCTAACCCCATCAATAACTATGAGAATCCTGTTTGTGGCAAACCCTCGTATCATAGGACTACCACCGCCACCCTGGCTTTTCTGTATAAATACCTCCCCGGTAGCGCCCAATAAATCAGCCATGGTTTGTGCGTTCTTCAAACGGGCATCACGAATCGCTATTTTAGAGATGCGGCTGGGAACTTCATTTAATTTTCGCTCCCACTTATTATAGACTACAATAACCTCATCCAGTGTGGTCACTGGTTTTAGTGAATCTGTTTGTATGGCCTGTGCACCTCCCTGCATACATAACAAGGCGGCTGCTAACACGGTGGTAATTTTTTTAATCATTAAATTGGATTAACTGTCTGCTGTCCGGGTTTATCTTCTCTTTTCGTACCCGCATACAATTCATATTCCAACAAACGGCAGTCGATGGTGGCATTAAAAAATTCAATACGCCTGCCGGGTTTCAGGCGAATTTTTTTGGCAAGGTCAGGGTTACCCGTAAAAACATATCCCGTATATCCCCTGCATTTATTTTTCAGAAAATCACCTATCCTCGCATACGTTGCATTAAGTTCTGTTTCATCACCCAACCTTTCTCCATATTCAGGGTTGAACATAATCACTCCATCAAACGCTTCCGGAATAATTGTTTTTTCAAAATCACATACAGCAAATGCTATCAAATGCTCCACACCTGCTGCCGCTGCATTGATCTTTGCAGTAGCAATAGCCTGACTGCTTATATCTGTTGCTGTTATTTTGAGTCCTGCCGGTTCCGTTATCTGTTCAGCCAATTTACCCCTTTCAATAGTATACATGGATGGATCATACCCTTTCAGATGCATGAAGGAATAGTTATGCCGCAATAATCCCATGCG
Source organism: uncultured Sediminibacterium sp. (assembly GCA_964359445.1). Taxonomy (GTDB): domain Bacteria; phylum Bacteroidota; class Bacteroidia; order Chitinophagales; family Chitinophagaceae; genus Sediminibacterium. The sequence continues at coordinate 2,242 of CAYHTC010000096.1, forward strand.
ACGGTTAGTGGCAATCAGGGCAGCTTCAATGGCCAGGGTACCTGAGCCGCACATTGGATTAATAAAAGGCCCTGTTCTGTTCCATTTTGTAGATAATATTGTTGCCGCGGCCAATGCCTCCAGCATGGGCGCTTTACCCGGTAACTTCCGATAGCCATGCTTGGCAAGCGTTTCGCCGGAAGTATCTAAAAATATTTCTGCTTCTTCATGTTTCCAGAATAAATAGACCACCGCCCCGGTCAGCTCCGAACCGGTTGAGGGCCTTTTACCCGTTTCGTTGCGCATACGGTCCACAATGGCATCTTTTACCCGCAAATTGGCAAATAAATTGGTTTGAATAGACGGATGAAACACATTGCTCGTTACAGAAAAATAACCATCCGGATCAATAACCGATTCCCAGTTTATGGTAACAAGATTTTCGTATAATTCATCAGGATCATTACAGGTAAAGGCTTTCAGGGAATACATAACCTGACTGGCACAACGCAGATTCAGGTTTAACCGGATACAATCTTCCACCGTTCCCTGCAGTTCTATCCCTGTTTGAAAAGTACGGGTAACAGCATATCCTAAAGCCAACACATCCGTTTGTAAAGCCTGGGATAACCATTTATGGCATGTTATGATGATACGCCGGGGAGTGGTAAATACTTGCATGAATACAAACTTAAGCGATTATTCCGGCTGTTTAAGCAGTCACGGGTACATCAGTTAATCAAAAAAAAGAAACCCCTGTAAAAACAGGGGTTGAACCAAAACTAACTGCTATATGAAGAAACTCTAAAATTTGCTTTATTAATGTTTACGCTTTAAATTTTTTCAAATTACCCCTCACCAAATTCTGCCACTTGAATTGGTACACAGTAAAGGTCCGCAGAAACTTAACAATAGCCATTACATAAATCACTAAATAAATTGCATAATTCACGCATCCGCTTCTTTTCAGAAGGCAGACGTAATTACCGGGCATTGGCCTACCGGGAATCCTGTCCTGCTATAAAAAATCCCCTGCACGGAAGCAGAGGATTGACAAATAGTTTTAAAAAGGAATCATTACCTGAGATATCTTCTGGAAAAGGTGGCCGATTTCATACCACGCCGGATATTCCACAGGTCAACTATACCAAAACCTGGCGTTGCTTTTCTTTTTTTGTTTACCAGAATAAGACCGGTTGCTACCGTTTCTCTTACTTCATTTACTAATTGCTTCAGTTCATCTGCTTCTATTCTTACAATAGAAGGCATTACATTACCATTCATAATATGCTTGTTTTTATTATTCAATATTTAACTGAGCGGAAACAGGGAGTAAAAAACCAATTCAACCGTTAGAAGAATGCTTCAGGATTGTATCATCCATGAGACTGTTATATACCTCGTCGCTCAATTTCAGGGTGCAAAGGTACTACTTACTGACTTACTGAACAAATAAAATTACAAATAATAGGCTAATCCGTTCAAAAGGGCTGGTATTTTGTGATACCCAAATCAATATCAGGGCTGGATTCATCGGTAATCAAAACCTTACCCCTGTTGGTTCTAACTATTCTTGAGTAGAGTGATATGTCTTTATCAAAAAGAAATCGTAGAAATAGTTTTGTCCAGGAGGTATGGTACGACAGTGTATCATAAAAAGCAGGAGCCTTTTTCCTGATCAGGGGAAGTTTATTCCAGGGTATTGATGGAAAATCGTGGTGTTCATTATGATATCCTACATTAAAAGCAACCGTATTTAATATCCCATAGTAACTATAGGTTTCCTGTTCGCCATCGGTTAAATAATGTTCCTGTATCCACCTGGCACCCAAAGGATGCAAGCCCACAGAAAAGAAAAAACTCAATACCATAAAGGCAATGGCTTTGGTGCCAAAAAAATAGGTAATGAATATAATGGCAATGATCTGAACCAGCCAGTTCAGCGCTACCCATTTATTAAAAGGCTTGATCTCCTGTAGCCTTGGAAATCTGAATAACTGAAAAAAAGGATAGAATAATAACCAGATCACTTTACCGATAAAATAATTATCAATCAGTTTCGCTTCCCAGTAATTGGGCAAATCACCGTCCAGTTCATACACACCCTGGAAAGAATGATGCTTGAGATGGTATTTTTCAAATGAAACCGAGCTCGGAAAAATCAAAGGAATATTAGCCAAAATACCTGCCAAACGATTAGCAGCATGGCTTTTAAAAATCAACCGGTGAGAACATTCGTGGATCATGACAAATAAAGCATGGTCAGCAAAAGCGCCTAACAGATAGGCAGCTCCAACAACTATCCACCACGACTGATCTGCAACCAGCCAACAAAAAATAATTTGAAATCCGACTAACCCTATAATGGCAAGAAAAGTAAGCGGATTCTTTCCGATCAGCTTACGCATGCCGGGAAATTGTTTAAGAATTTCTTTGGTCCTGGTTCTATGTGGTTCACTGGAGGTAACATGTATAAAGTTTTTCTTCTCTTGCATATCAAACAAGATACTATTATAGATACGAAATACTGATTAAATTATCTTTACCCTGTATTTTACACAAAAATAGTATTCCAAAATCACCCATTCAGGAAACGGGCTCATCCGGCATTTAAAAAGCATCCCGGTTTGACGCAAATATTTTAATTTTAGAACACGTACCTATTCATCAATACATAACCGGTAAATCATCATGTTACAGATCAGAACAGCCATCCTCTCTTTCGGCATATCGGGCAGGGTTTTTCATGCCCCTTTTATCCATCTTCATCCGGGTTTTGAATTGTACGGCGTATGGGAGAGGACTAAATCTGAATCAGCTTCCTTTTATCCCGGCATCAAAATATTTCGGACACTGGAAGAACTGCTGGCAGACGGTTCCATTGAACTGGTGATTGTAAATACCCCTACTGCCACTCATTTCGACTATACGAAAAAGGTTTTGGAAGCCGGTAAACATGCAGTTGTTGAAAAAGCATTTACTACAACGGTTGAAGAAGCCATTCAACTGAAAGAATTGGCTGACAGCAGCGGAAAAATCGTTTCTGTTTTCCAGAATCGTCGCTGGGACAGTGATTTTAAAACAGTAAAAAAAATAGTACAGGAAGGCTGGCTGGGAGAAATTATGGAAGCAGAGTTTCATTTTGACAGATACAAAGAAGAACTGAGTCCTAAAACACATAAAGAAATACCATCACCCGGAGCGGGTTTACTGAATGATCTGGGGCCTCATCTCATTGATCAGGCTTTGCATCTCTTCGGCCTGCCCCAATCTGTATTTGCTGATCTGCGAATCACCCGGAAAAAATCGCAGGTAGACGATTACTTTGAAATTCTTTTATACTATCCTTCGCTAAGAGTGAGGCTTAAAGCCGGTTACCAGGTAAGAGAACCATTTCCTGCTTATGTGGTGCACGGCAGGAAGGGCTCATTCTTAAAGAGTCGCGGAGATGTTCAGGAATCACATTTACTGGCCAATGAATTACCCAACTTAACGGATTGGGGAACAGAGGCTGAAACTGAACAGGGATTACTGCATACAGAAAAAGACGGCAGGTTACTACGCGAAAAAGTGCCTACGCTTCAGGGAAATTACTATGCGTATTATGAAGGGATATACCAATCCATTCGCAACCATGCGCCAATACAGGTTACAACACAGGACGGTATTAATGTAATGAAGGTTATTAATACTTGCTTTAGAAGTAATGAAGCAAAAAAAGTGATCGATTTATAGGATCATGCATCCTTAAAGGATGTTCGGGCCCTTTTTACATTTTCTTCGCATCTTCCAGAAACTTTGCCAAACCGATATCGGTTAAAGGATGTTTTAATAATCCAAGAATCGAATCAAGCGGACAGGTACACACATCAGCGCCGAGTTCTGCCGCTTTAATAATGTGCAGCGCATTACGTATAGAAGCAGCCAATATTTCTGTCTTATAGTTCTGTATGTCAAAAATATGTCTCAGTTGCCCTATCAGTTCCATACCATCCCAACCACTATCGTCAATACGACCAATAAACGGAGATACGTAACTGGCGCCGGCTTTAGCGGCAAGCATAGCTTGTCCGGCAGAAAAAATCAACGTGCAATTAGTACGGATACCATTATCGGCGAACCATTTGATGGCTTTGATGCCATCTTTAATAATGGGTACCTTCACCACAATATTCGGGTGAATGGCGGCTAATTTTTTGCCTTCTTCCACCATACCGGCAAAATCGGTAGACAAAACCTCGGCACTGATATCGCCATCAACCAGTTCACAAATGGCTTTGTAATGCTGTGCAATGGCTTCCTCTCCTTTAATGCCTTCTTTGGCCATTAAACTTGGATTAGTAGTAACACCATCCAGGATTCCTAAATCATTTGCTTCTTTAATCTGGGCCAGGTTACCCGTGTCGATAAAAAATTTCATGGATTATATTTATTGTTTTTGCCAAATGGAATTACCCAGGGTGAATTTCATTTTGCCTGATAATCGTCCCGGTTGGAAATTAGCAGGATTACGGCTCATTTCATAGTTGATTCCCGAATTAACAAATAAAGGATCACCTCATTCGTAAACCCGTTATACCAAACAGAAGAAAAAAAATGGCAGGCTACTCACATCGCACCGCTACAACCGCCTATCCTTGCTGTATTCCTACCCTGGGGAGGTTCAGCAGGAGCTGGCCGTGTAAGACCTGCCGCCGCAAAAATAAGGGTTGAAGCGATATTTCCATGATTTTTTTAGACGAATACTTAGAATATACAATAACAGCAACTCAGAACCCTCCTGCTCCGTTTCTTGAATTAATGGTAGTGATCCCAACCAGTTCATCATAGCGGCTGCTGAAGGAACGGTAATAAAATAAGATAGTATATTGATTTTCTGTTTCCCAGTAATTACCCTCGGTAAAAGCGGTTTCTGCCCTGGCAGCTAAGTGTTTAATGTCTTTGGTAACATACGTATAACTATAATAGCCCTGCTTCAAAAGCAGTGTTTTGGTGTAACCTCCTTTTTCCGCGTCATAGGTCATCCGGGATGTATCGCCAACCTGGTTACCGGTCATCTCTCCTAACAGGTACAGATTTTTTCCGGCAAATGGTTGATTTCCCGCGGGAGCGAAAGTAAAATGCACATTCGCATACTCAGTTTGCCACCAGGGATTAACCGATTCTGTAGCAGCGATTTCGTCCCAACCATTTCTATCCCTGAAAAATAAATAGCGCAGGTTATTTCGCTCTGCATCAGGTTTAATGAATATGTCATTGGGTTCTTTTGTTTTATCTACCCTGTCTACCCTGTCACTCTGAAAACGAAAACTCCGCAAATCCGCCCAGCGGTATTCTTTTCCCGCAGGAAAAACACAATCCTGCTCCCCATTATATTCTAATACCTTACCGCGGATAAAAGAGGGCTGAATATTTTTTACCGCATCATCCCATCGGTTATTCTGTAATACCACCACACTGGTTTGTTGCGGACTCAGCACATTCAATTCCCGGGTATTTACAGAAAACTGAATTTTCTGGTGTGTTCGCAATAATTCATTATCAAAAGGCTGCTGCACCTGGGCCCCAATGCCCACCTTGTTATCTACAATAAGCATTCTCCTGGTAAATGCCGGTTTAGCTGTATCCGCATCCAGGTAAACCATTAACAGGTAATTACCACTTTTAAAAGGAATGCAATTTCTTTCGGGTAATAAGGCCTGGTAATGCACATATTTGGAACTGGTGTATGACGATATCCGGTATTGACTCAACCGGTTTTGTGTAAACCCCCTGATATAATCAAATACATTCACGTCTGCCGGGGTCCAGTCTGCATTGCATAAAATATATGTGTAATAATAGTTACGGGCATAGCCAATCATATCATCAAAATGAAGTTCAAGCTGATCAGTTGAATTGAGTGTTAGCACCGGCAAACTCTGCTGGTTATTCTGCTGAAACAGTTTCACCGTTTTAATAGCAGGCATATACACCTGATCCGGCAGGCGTTGTGCCTGCAGCCAATAGCAAATAGGGAAAATGACCAGGAAAACCGCGAACTTATGCATACAGGTAATTCTTCTTTAAACATACAACAATCTGCCAATGTACAAATGCTTTTGCTGCATTGGTAAGGGCAATGTAGTTTTGATTGCTCTAAAATCATGCCGATTGAATCTGGCCCTTTATATTGCCAAACGCATTGCCTTTAACCGGCAGAAATCTTTTTCCCGGTTTATTATCCGTTTATCGGTAATGGCAACGGCATTGAGTGTTATGGCCATGATTGTTACACTGGCTTTTGTGAATGGGTTTCAACAAACCGTGGCTGAGAAAGTATTTAGTTTTTGGGGGCATATACGTGTACAGAAATATGAGCCCAGCAGATCCCTGGTTGCAGAGGAAAGTCCTATGAAAAAAATTACCGGTATAGAAACGCTCCTTCTAAAAGAACCTGGTGTACATAAGGTGCAGGGGTTTGCCACAAAATCTGCGGTACTGGAAAAAAACAAGGAAATTGAAGGTGTTCTTCTAAAAGGAATCGAAAAAGAGTACGACAGCAGCCAATTAAAACCGTTTCTGTCAGAGGGCCGC
>CAYHTC010000097.1:0-8567 GCA_964359445.1 uncultured Sediminibacterium sp.
TTGCAGTATGCGCAGGAACGTTACCAGTTTGACAGGCCCATTGCCCATTTTCAGGGCATTAGTTTCAAACTGGCAGATATGGCCACAGAGATCATGGCCGCTGATCTGTTGATATGGCAAGCCTGCGATTTAAAGAGGCGCGGCGAAAAAGTGACCAAACAAAGCGCCATGGCTAAATATTATGCCAGCGAAACAGCCGTAAAAACAGCTAATGATGCCGTTCAGATATTCGGGGGATATGGATATACAAAAGATTTTCCGGTAGAGAAGTACTATCGTGACGCAAAATTGTGTACTATTGGGGAAGGAACTTCCGAGATACAGAAACTGGTTATCTCAAGAGAGGTTCTTCATTCATAGTTTTTCGATTGCCTGCTTATAGGAAAGCCCTCTGTTCAGGGGGCTTTTTTTATACTGATTTTAATTAATTTGTTTAACTTTCTCGACTATTCGAAGTAATACGTGACCAGAATCAACCGATTTTACATATACCTGCTGCTGACGCTCTGCCAATCTTCCCTGCTTGAAAAAGTAAAAGCGGCAGACCCTTCATTAAATGATGATATAAGGAAGGTTGATTCTCTTAACCAGTTAGCCTTCCGGCAAAAAAAGTATGAAGCCGCCAAAGCATTAAACAATCTCTTTGTTGCGGAAAACATAGCAACTACTGCCAAATATCAAAAAGGCCTTGCCATAACATACCTGTACCAGGCTGGCATCTTTAACCAATATGGATACAATAAAAGAACATTATCTACTTATTATAAGTCATTACAGCTATTCAAAAGCCTGAAAGACACTTTTCATATTGCATTTGCCAGTCAGCAAATAGCCCTTTCTTTTCAAAATGAAGGAAAAATAAAAGAGGCTATACAATTGTACAATGAATCTCTTGTTGTATATACTTCTCTGAACAGGCAGGAAGATATCATCAATATCAAAAATAGTCTTGGATTGATGGAACTGAACATACAGCATCCGGCTAAAGCTGAATTGTATTTTAAGGAGGCATTAACGGGCAGCAGGCGGATACTGTATATGTACGGTGAGAAGAAGGCCTTGTATAATTTAGGTTTATTGGAGGAAAAACGGAATAATCTGGGCGCCGCGGAAGCCTATTATATCCAGTCGCTTTCGAAAGATGAAATATTGAAAGACAAATATGGCGCCGCGCTTAACCAGTTGCAACTGGCCTCCATTAACAGTAAACAAAATATGCCGGAGGCTTCCGTTGCAATGGCTAAAGAAGCCTATCGGAATGCATACACGGTTTCCGCCTATAGCCTGATGAAAGAGGCTGCCAATAAAATAATTGTGGTTTACCGGCAGAAAGGAGATATTCGAAAAGCATCGCAGTGGCAGGATTCTCTGGTTAAAATAATCACTATCCAAAATGAAAATGAAAAAGTATATGCACTCAACTTTATTGATGTTATCAAAAACCAGGATACACAAAAAGTAAATGCCGAAAAAGAGGTATTAAATGCCAGGCGTATACAACGTGAACAATTGTTAATTATTACGGTGGGTACTTTTATTCTGATCATCGTAGCGGTGTTGGCTGTTCTGGCGCTGGTCAATTACCAGCGTCAGCGTTTCTTTGGTAGAGAGTTAAAGCAAAAAAATGAAATCATCGAGAAGAACTCCGCTTCCCTCGACCAGCTCAATAAAGAGATATCGCATCAGAATGTATTACTGGAAACAGATAATAGAACAAAGAATAAGCTGCTGTCTATCATCTCGCACGACCTTCGAACTCCCCTGGTAAATACGAAAGGCGTATTGAACCTGGTAAACCAGGGAATGGTTCCCCCCAAAGAGGCTGAACATTTATTACAACTTCTCGAAACGCAATACATAGGCACCACATCTTTATTAGATAACCTGTTGTTCTGGATTAAAGGACAGATGGATGGAAAAGAGGATGTTAAGGTAAAAGTTAACCTGTATCATCTGATGAAAAGTCTGGAAGATGAACATCACCTTCCATTAATCAAGAAGAAGATTAATTTACAGAATCATATTGATAAGGGTATTACTGTGATGGTAGAAAAAGAAATGATCCGGATTGTTTGCCGTAACCTGATCAGCAATGCCATTAAATTCACTAATGAAGGCGGGTTGATTGAACTGTCTTCCCGAATTGAAAACCATATCTTATACCTCACGGTAAAGGATTCAGGTATTGGTATATCAAAAGAAGCCATCGAAAAAGTAAATGCCAAGCAGTATTATAATACAACCGGTACCTCCTATGAGAAAGGAAGCGGGTTCGGATTGATGTTATGCCGTGACCTGATCAGTAAGAATGGCGGTGAACTCATCATTGATAGCGAACCAGGAAAAGGGAGTGCGTTTACGATTACGATTCAGTATGAACCGGGTTAACTGTCTGACAACGAATGCCGGATTTCAAAGTAGTAAAATCAATCGACATCCGCTATTCACTCATCTTCTTTATTACCCATAGAAAATATCTGGTCTACCGCACCGCCCAGCATAGGAAATTTGTCTTTTACAAAACCGGCAATGGTTTCAATGGCTTTTTTGGCCTGCTCCTGGTTCAGATTGGCCTCTTTCATCAGGCGGTCAATTAATTCGTTCATATAAAATAGATTAATCAGGCAACTTTAAGGATGCTGAGTTTGCTTTTACTGAACATCTGTTCGGCATAATCAATAGTTATATGCAGTTGTTTGGTTTCGGTACCCGGCAGTTCAAACATCGCATCAGTTAAAATACTTTCACAGATACTTCGTAAACCTCTTGCACCCAGTTTGTATTCCAACGCTTTCTTCACCATAAAATCCAATACTTCATTATCTATCTTCAGATCAATGTCCTCCAGTTCAAACAGGCGGGTAAATTGTTTAATGAGTGAGTTTTTAGGTTCTGTGAGTATACTTCTCAGCGTTTCTTTATCCAGTGGATTCAAATGTGTAATTACGGGTAAGCGACCTAATAGTTCAGGAATCAGTCCAAAACTTTTCAGATCCTGCGCATTGATGAATTGTAACAGGTTTTTTCTCTGGTGTTCCTGTTCTTCCTTGTTCACACTAAAACCAATGGCATTGGTATTTACCCTGCGGGCAATTACTTTATCAATTCCGTCAAATGCCCCACCACAGATAAAAAGGATATTCTTAGTATCTATCTTAATCATTTTTTGTTCAGGATGTTTACGTCCTCCCTGCGGGGGAACCAATACATCCGTGCCTTCCAGCATTTTTAATAAGCCATGTTGCACACCTTCGCCGCTTACATCACGGGTGATGGATGGATTATCTCCCTTGCGGGCAATCTTATCCAGTTCATCAACATACACAATACCCCTTTCTGCCGCGGTTACATCATAATTGCAATTTTGTAATAAACGGGTTAGCATGCTCTCCACGTCTTCTCCCACATAACCCGCTTCGGTAAATACGGTTGCATCCACAATCGCAAAAGGCACATTCAATAAGCGGGCAATGGTTTTAGCCAGTAAGGTTTTACCCGTACCGGTTTCTCCTACCATAATAATATTACTCTTTTCAATCTCCACATCATCCGGCTGTTGTTTGTTATTTACCCTTTTGTAATGATTGTATACGGCTACCGACAATACCTTTTTGGCATCATCCTGCCCGATTACGTATTCATCCAGGAATTTTTTAATCTCGGCCGGTCTTCTCACATTCAGTTTAAAATTATTGCTGCTGTTCCCTTCCTGTTTGGTAGTTAATTCCTGCACAATAATTTCTTGTGCATGTTCCACACAGTTCTCACAAATATGGCCATCCTGACCGGCAATAAGGATCTTAACCTCATCGCGGTTGCGGCCACAGAAAGAACAATGTAATTGTGATGCTTTTGCCATAATATGTTTTATTTCATCACCGGAATGCCGGACTGTACAAACAATTGGTGCGATGAATGGCAGTAAAGTTACCGCAGTTCAGTCGCAGAAAGCCATTTTTTTAAGTATAAATACCGCTTAAAACGGGTTTTAAGCCTTTTTTTGGTTAAAACAGCGTCCACAATGCCGTAATTTACTGCCTCTTTCGCGTCCATCCAGTAATCGCGGTCAAAATCTTTCATGATCTGTTCAATTGTTTTTCCGCAGTTTGCCGCCAGTATTTTGGCGCCCAGTTCTTTGGTTTTCTTTATCTGGTTGGCCTGAATTTCTATATCTGCACTGTTGGCCTGAAAATAGCCGCCAAGACTTGGCTGGTGAATCATTACCTCTCCATGGGGGTAAACAAATCGTTTGCCCTTGATTCCTGCACTCAATAAAATAGATCCCATACTTGCTGCCAATCCCATACAAATGGTACTTACGGGGCTTTGAATCAATTTAATGGTATCATAGATTACCATGCCGCTGGTGACACTGCCTCCCGGACTGTTTATATAAAATTTAATTTCTTCGCCCGGTTTATCGGCATCCAGTAATAATAATTTAGTTACCAGGTCTTTTGCAGATTTATCATCCACCACTCCCCAGAGGTAAACGGCTCTTTTCTCAAAGAACAGTTTTTCCACTTTCTTCATCATAAAACTACCCATCGGTTCCTGCTTCTCCTCTTTAGGTTCATTTTCTTCTTCGTCTTCCATGAGATAAGGGTTTATGATGTATTTTGAGTTACTCATTGTATAGGTATTTTAGGGTTGTTAGTGCTTATATTTATTTAGTACTGCTTCGTGAGTCGTGAGATATTGGATGCTGGATTTTGAATTTTTTCTCATGTCTCACGATTTACGTCTCACGAAAATCATCATCAGCTCTTCTTCTCTTTTCTCGGATTAGTCAATAACACTTCATCTATCAATCCATATTCTTTAGCCTCCGTTGCTGTCATCCAGAAATCACGGTCACTGTCTTTGGCTATTGTTTCTTCATCTTTTCCTGTATGATGAGCTGTTATGGCATACAATTCCTGACGCAGTTTCCTGATCTCTTTTGCCGTAATCTCAATATCAGTTGCCTGCCCGCCAATAGCGCCACTTGGCTGATGCATCATAATGCGACTGTGTTTTAATGCGGTACGCTTACCGTTTATTCCGGCACATAATAGGATCTGTCCCATACTGGCGGCAATACCCGTACAGATAGTTGCCACATCCGGGCTGATGAATTGCATCGTATCATAAATGCCGAGGCCGGCATATACACTGCCTCCCGGACTATTGATATACATCTGAATATCGCGGGTTCTGTCTGTACTTTCCAGGAACAATAACTGGGCCGTTACAATATTGGCCACATAATCATTAATGCCTTCACCCAAAAAGATGATGCGGTCCATCATTAAACGGCTGAATACATCCATACTGGCTACATTCAACGGTCTTTCTTCAATAATGTATGGGGTAAGGCTGGTAAACCCATGCTGTTGGTAATTATACAAACCGGCACTGCTGATGCCCCTGTGTTTTACAGCGTATTGTTCAAATTCTTTTCCAAGGTTCATGTCTGATGATTTTCGCTTTGAAGATAAGTGATTTGCTATTTCAAGCATGTTTTCTCTTGTCAAATACTGTGCAAAGGGCTTTTTACGACAAGTAGTCAGGTGGTGGAGGCAGACGGACCAAAGTCCGGAGCCTTTGGTCTTCGGGGAAAATCAGTCAATTCCCCACCTGCCCCCCTCATCGGAGGGGGGAGAAGGAATTAATGATGGTGGTGGTGCAATTTTTTTGCAAAATCTTCCGCATTGATCGTTTCCTCTTTGGCAGTAACCTGGCTCTCCAGTGAAATAAACAGCTTATCGGCGCTGATGCGGTGGTAACTGTCCTCCACAAATTTCTTATCCTGCATCATGCGGTTGGCGTAGTCGTCTACCCATTGCTGGTTATCGCCAAGGGCGCCTAACTGGCCGCCCATATAACTGAACAATTGTTGCCTGGCAAAATCGCGGATATCGTTGGGCAGAACTTCAATTTTATTTTCTTCAATGAGTTTACTGCTCACCAGGGTCCACTTTAACTGGTTAACAAAAGTTGGATAATCTTTCTCTGCCTCCCGGGCAGTTTTCGGTTGTTCCCCGCCCGATTGCAACCAGCGTTTTAAGAAGCTTTCCGGAAAATCCATGGGGGTATGGTCTACCAGAAAGTGGTAGATCTGATCATAAACCTGACCGCGTGATTGCTGGGCAAAATGACCTTCCATTTCAGCTTTTACTTCATCGCGAAAATCTGCTTCTGTTTTAATTTCTTTATTAGGGTATACACTCAGGAAGAATGCTTCATTCAGTTCAGCTTTTTCAACCAGGCCCACTTTGGTAATGAGTAATTTGAAATATTTATCATCATCCTCTTTGCCAAGACCCAGATCTGAGAGGATGGCTTCCTTTTCTTTATCCTCAAAGGCTTTGTTCAACTGTAAAACAATGGTATCGTCATTTTTCTTTCCTACCAGGCTCCCGCGGAAACTTTCTTCAAAATATTTAACAAGTAAGGAATTGTCTTTAGTAATACCACCTTCTATTTCATTACCGGCCGCATCCGATTCAATAAATTTTACATTCAGTACATTATCATCCCCGGTAACAGCTTCAGGCCCGGTCATCTTACCATTGCGGATCTGCAGGCGCTCCACCTCTTCCCGGATCATTTCATCGGTTACGGTGATATTATATCTGGTAACCTGAATCCTTTTTGTATCTATATCGAAACCGGGTTTCAATCCGATCTCGAATGAGAAAGAGTAGTCGGTTGGATGATTCATATCTAATGCACGGGCATCATTATCCAATGGCAGTGGTTGTGCGAAAATGTCTAATTTTTCCTTGTTCAGGTAAGCATTCAATTCGCTTTCTACTTTTCGTAATACCTCATCACTGAAAACGCCCTGGCCATACATTTTCTTAACCAGGCCCGATGGAACCATGCCTTTACGGAAGCCGGGAATATTAGCCGTTTTGGCATATTTCTTCAAACTTTGTTCAAAACCGTTGTAATAATCTTCTTTACTTAACTGAACGGTCAGCTTATCGTTCAGTAAACCAATGTTTTCTCTGGTAACAGACGCCATGATGATATTTTTATATTCTTAAAATTTGGGCTGCAAAGGTAAGGGATTGTGGTAAAACCTGCTATTCATACTGAAATTTCATTATGAAAAGGGAAATCCACACCATCACAAGCCATATAGCTTGTTAATTAGTGGAATACGGAACTGTGCCGGCTGGTCAATAAAGAGCAGAATTGTAAAAGGAAGTAAGTTAAATAATAAAAGACTTTCGCCGGAAAAAGAGTATTGTCATATGATATTTATTTTCCGGCTAACTAAAAAGTAGTGTGCCGCCGCCACCTGCTGTTGTGTTTTGTTTTGCTGTAACCGGGTTTGTTGGCAAATCCATTAAATATTCTATTCAACTATTTTGTTGAATAGTTGAAAAACTGTTATATTCGTACCTGAAAAGTATTTCAACCATGGCAACATCCTCTATTAAAGAACAGGTTTACCAGGAACTTTCAAGGGTTACACATGCTATTTCCAATCCCAAGCGCATGGAATTAATTGACGTCCTTTCCCAAAAGAGCTATTCCGTGGAGGAGCTTTCCAACGAGATTACCATGTCCATGGCCAGTACTTCACAGCACCTGCAGGTATTGAAATCTGCAAAACTGGTGGACAGCTATCGGCAGGGTAATTTTATTATTTACAGCATTACTGACGATAGTGTACTAAAACTGGCATCCGTGGTTAAAGAATTAGGTTTCCGCAAGATTGCCGAAATAGAAAGGCTTATCGGTGATTTTAAAGCTGATAAAAATATCCTGGAATCCATTACCCTTGACGATTTACTGGCAAGGTCAAAAAAAGAAAAGGTAATACTGATTGATGTGAGACCGGAGGATGAATATAAAGCCGGTCATATACCCAATGCCGTTTCTATCCCTCTTGCTCAACTCAAAAAAAGACTGAATGAATTACCCAAAAATAAAACCATTATCGCCTATTGCCGCGGGCCTTTATGTGTTATGTCGGCTGATGCCATAAAACTGTTGAATCAAAGAAAATTCACCGCTATCCGTATGGAAGACGGTTATGTGGAATGGAAATTAAAACAACAGGAAATCAATAAAAATTAATAAAATGAAACCGGTAATACTAATTCTTGGTGGGGGCACCGGCGGTTTAATGACAGCTCATTTCCTCCGTAAAAAACTGGGTAGCCATTGCCGCATTATTGTTTTTGAAAAAGAAGAGAAGAGTGTCTTTGCTCCTTCACTGCTTTGGTTGATGGTAGGGAAGCGAAAAACAAAAGATGTCTATCGTTCTACAAAACAGGTAGTGAAGAAAGGAATTGAATTGGTTTTAGGAAATATTGAAAAGGTTAATCCTGAAAATAAATCGGTTCAGGTAAATGGCAAAGCATATAAGGGCGATTATTTAATTGTTTCACTGGGCGCCGCTCAGCAGGATGTACCTGCGCTTTCAGAAAAAGGGTTTGATTTTTTCTCACTTGAGGGAGCTGCTCATTTTTATGATGCTTTGCAGGATTTCAAAGGCGGTAAAATTGCGGTGCTTATTTCTTCACTTCCATTTAACTATAATCTCTTTATGTTTTTGCTTCAACCAA
>CAYHTC010000098.1:0-3088 GCA_964359445.1 uncultured Sediminibacterium sp.
TACCCCGTTTCTTCTTCCATTTCTCTTTTTGCAGCTTCAAGCGGCTGTTCATTTTTTTCTATAATGCCTCCGGGTAATTCATAGGTTGTCTGATCAACAGGATAACGGTATTGACGAACCAGGATAATCCGTTCCTCTTTTGTAACTACAATCATATTACACCAATCAGGAAGTTCCACAACATAATAAGGCTCTATAATCCTACCGTCTGGAAATTCACATCGGTCAGCACGTGCCTTAAACCATCTGTCGGCAAAAATATATTCTGAAGACAGCATCTTCCATTTCAAATCTCTCATTGAATTTATTTCGTCTGATTTCTGTGTAATAGCCATTACCAACCCTTAGTTTCCCTGAGTGAAGTAATATGGGTGGTATGGTGTTTGCCATGCCATGCATACATGCCCAGCAAAAACCATAAACTCATTTCTTTTCCATGTTCAGGATGAATAACAGTCCGGTTCCAATCAGCATCGGCAAGATCTTTTATTGTTTGATACCAACGCTGATGCAGTGCATGTAAAAGAGTTAAGGAAACATTGACAGGCACCACCTCAACATCAGGCAATTGCGCCCATTTTTTTTCTTCATAAGGCTTTATCATCGGACTGTCTTCCGTGAGGCCCAGTTTAAAACGTATATACGCATTCATATGGCTATCCGCCACATGATGTATTACCTGCTGCAATGTCCATCCCCCTTCACGATAAGGACTGTGTAGCCGGATGGCATCCAGGTTTAGAACAGAACGTTCCAGTTCTTCCGGTAAGAGCTTAATATCAAGTAACCATTTTTCTTTTTGCTCATTCGAAAACGGTTGTGGCTCATACCTGCCGATGGGGTAACGTGGATCAATGGTCATGACTGATTAATTTATTATTGTAAAAATTATGCCTCCCGTAAAGTATGCCCGGTTAATTGGATAAATACATCTTCCAGGTTGGCCTGTTTCACTTCTTTGGGCCTTTCAAAGCCGGTTGCTACCAATTCATCAATTAATTTGTCAGGAGAATTCAGTGCAATGATTTTTCCACTATCAATGATGGCTACCCTATCGCACAATACTTCTGCTTCATCCATATAATGCGTGGTGATAATCACAGTAGTTCCCTGGCTTCTGATCTCCCGGATCAAATCCCATAAATTTCTTCTTGCCTGCGGATCAAGTCCGGTAGTGGGTTCATCCAGAAAAATAATTTTTGGACGATTAATTAAAGTGGTAGCAATCGAAAAGCGTTGTTTCTGTCCGCCACTCATTTCTTTAAATCTGGCTTTCGCCTTATCACGGAGATTTACTTTATCAAGTAATATCAGTGGATCAACTTCTTCATTGTACAATCCCGCAAAAAGCGTGATGAGCTCTACCAGGTTGAGGCTGGGATAAAAGCCGGAAGTTTGCAATTGCACCCCTATGATTTTTTTTATTTCATTAGGAGATTTGTCCAGATCAAATCCATCCACTACTACCTTTCCTCCTGATTTTTGTCTCAGCGTCTCAATAATTTCAAGGGTAGTAGACTTACCTGCACCATTCGGTCCGAGGAGTCCGAATATTTCCCCCTCCATCACGTCAAAACTAATCCCCTTCACTGCTTCAAAATCGCCATATTGTTTGTGCAGGTCTCTCACACTGATGATAATACTACTCATAATCAAAATTTATAGACCAGTCCGGCCCTTTTATCAGCAACCCCAATTCCAAATGCAGTTTTATGATATTGCTGATTGAATAAAGTTACGGCCATCTGCAGATTTCTTTGTCCCATAAGCAACAGATACCCTCCTGTAATGGTAGCTGCAAAGCCTCCACCCAATAAAACCCAGCCAAGTGACTTTTCATTTTGTGAAGAAGTTATCCGGCTAACACCCATTATAGCAGCGATGGTACCCGCAACACCTAACAGTTGTCCGGCCACTTTATTGGATTGATGTTTTTCAAGAAGAAAAATCAGGCCCCGGTTATGCGTTCTGTAAAACAGTTGTTCGAACTGCTTTTTACCCGTAAAAATCGTATCATGATAAATAATCGTATGGGGTTTGGGATTCGCAAAATAACTCATGCCATCCGGTTCTATTCGTTGCTGGGCATTGGCTGCAAAACCGGCAAAGCTCAGCAGCAGTATAAAAATAACTCTTGGCATTATTAAATATTAAAGTTCCTGTAAACAATGATCCCAAAGATGCGTGGATAAAGTTAGGGAGTAGCTCGTAATCCGGGCAAAAAATTTACAGTATACTCATGTATTCATCCATTACAGGGATCCGGCTACTGTCATACAAAAATTTGTGTAAAAAAGATAACCCCTTTTTTATCAGTATATACCCCAATACCGGTTAGTGTGTAATTGTCTTCTATATTTTTTTTTATGTCCCGGACTATTCAGCCATCCCTTTACCACTTCTTTGGCAGATAACTGGCCATAAGCCACATTTTCCGCTGAAGCTGTTATCCATCCGTTATTTTTCACTCTTCACTTTTCAGTTTTCACATTTAACTTTATCCTAATTTTGCGCGAACAAGTATTATCAATCAGCGAAGGAATGAAAGTATTTAAATTCGGAAGAGCCAGTGTAAACAGTATAGAACGGATACAAAAACTGGCAGACATAGTAAAACGGTATGAAGATGGGCCACTGGTGATTATAATATCTGCCATTGGTAAAACCACGAATGGGCTTGAAAAAATAGTGGAAGCGTTTTATGAAGGAAGAAAAGAAGAGGCGCTTTCCTTATTTGAAGTAGTAAAACAATATCATATTAACCTGTCGAAATATTTGCTGGTAACCCGGTTTAATGAATGTCTTACCCAATTATCCGGTTTTTTTACGGAAGCAGAATGGTTGCTGCACGATAAGCCCGTTCGTGAATTTGACTATTATTATGACCAGGTGGTTTGTACCGGCGAATTGTTAAGCACCTGCATCATCAGCCATTACCTTAATGAAACCGGGATACCGAATGAATGGCTCGATGTGAGAGACCTGATAAAAACAGATAATAATTTCAGGAATGCAGAGGTTGAGTGGGAAGAAACAACAGAGAAAATCAGGGGGGCTATTTTGAGAGATGAGATGACAGATGACAGAG
>CAYHTC010000098.1:3188-8455 GCA_964359445.1 uncultured Sediminibacterium sp.
AGATGACAGAGAGCAGAGGGCAGAGGGGAAGTTTTCTGTGAATCCTGTTCAAAGAGCCAATATTTTTGTCACACAAGGATTTATTGGTTGTACAGATGAGAATGAGAGTACAACGCTGGGGCGTGAAGGCAGTGATTATACAGCAGCCCTGTTTGCCAATATCCTCAATGCAGAAAGCCTGAGTATATGGAAAGATGTGGAAGGCGTGATGAGTGCCGATCCAAAACAGTTTCCGGATGCACAATTGATCAGTGAACTGAGTTATACTGAAGTTATAGAAATGGCCTATTACGGCGTGCAGGTAATTCACCCGAAAACGATCAAACCCATACAGAATAAGCAGATACCTCTTTATGTAAAGTGTTTTCTGGATCCTTCATTACCGGGTACCATTATTCATCAAAAGAATTGAAGAGTGAAAGGTGAAATATTACAGGGAAATGTATTCCCCATTTTTATTGATGGTTATGAGGGGCAATTTTTTGTTCTCTTCAAAATAATCATATACTTCTTTCAGCCTGCCGGAAAAGCGTTGGTAAACAGGATCATCTTTACTGCTTTTCACCAGGAATTCCCGGCTTTTCTCAATACTATACCTGATGGGGAAAATGTGTACGGGGATAAAATCTTCTCCCTGGTCATGCGCATAAGAAGCTAAAAGGTATAACTCCTCTATCTGGCTATTGATAGGGATACATCCTACAGTAACACAACTGCCATGAATAAAGATATCATTACCGGGCTTGGCAGAATCGCTCAACAGTCTGTCCGATGCATTCGGATAGTTTAATCCCAGAGCCAACTGGTAACTGCTTTTAGGATTAAACTGATTGATATAATAAAAACCTTCCGGCACCTGGTAATCGCCCTCTATCCGTTTGGGGCCGAGTGCACCGGATAAAGCACAAACCTTATAGGTTTTAAAAAGAATGAATGGATCTTTTTGCCGGTTGCGTACCCAAACCTCTAACTGACTGTCGTATTTAAAGCTTCTGACATATATCTGTTTAACCGGCCAGGAAATATGCAGGGCTGCCAGTTGTTTTTTCAGGGAATCTTCTTTCAGCTTTATAGCGATGGCAACCTTAGGATACTGTTTCTGGCTGCTGATAAAAGAAGATTGCGCCGAAATCTGCGGCGTAGCTGAGAACAGAAATAGTATGACCAGTAAAGATTTCATCGGGTCAAAAATAAGCTATACTTCTAACTCTTACCTATCTTCGCCCACATCAATTAAAAAATATGCAGGTTGGTATCCTCGGGGGCGGTCAATTGGGAAGGATGTTGCTACAGGCAGCAGCCAATTATACGGTAGAGACCCATGTATTGGAAAATGACCCTAATTGTCCGGCGGCTCATCTTTGTCATCATTTTACCAAAGGTGATATCACGGATTATGATACTGTTTACCGGTTCGGACAGGGATTGGATGCCATTACGATTGAAATAGAATCAGTTAATGTAGAAGCATTGGAAAAACTGGAATCCGAGGGTGTAAAAATTTATCCGAAACCTTCCGCTATCCGTATCATCAAGAACAAAATTCTTCAGAAAGAATTTTACAGTACACACCAGGTACCCACCTCAGCCTTTGTGGTAACGGAGAACCGGGCAGCATTACAGGATCATAGCTCCTTTCTGCCGGCCGTTCACAAGATAGGTAAGGGCGGCTATGACGGCAAAGGCGTACAGGTATTAGAAACCGAAAAAGATATCAGCAAAGGGTTTGACGCTCCTTCCATTTTAGAAAAAAAAGTAGCCATCAAAAAAGAAATAGCCATTATCGTTGCCAGAAATGAGGCAGGAGAAACGGCAGTCTATCCTCCTGCCGAAATGATATTTGATCCCATCTGGAACCTGCTGGATTACCAGCTAAGCCCTGCCAGGCTTGCTGATAAAATAGTATGGAAAGCAGAGGCTATCGCCGCGAAAGTGGTTGAAGAATTAGCAAGTCCCGGGCTGTTTGCCATTGAGTTGTTTATTGATATGAATGATGATGTATTGGTGAATGAATCGGCTCCCCGTGTTCACAACAGCGGGCATCATACCATTGAAGCAAATTATTCAAGCCAGTATGATATGTTATGGCGCATCATGCTGGGCTACCCTTTGGGTAATACAAGCGCCATACTCCCATCAGCCATTGTAAATATCATGGGTACAGAAGGTTATACCGGCAAAGCCATATATGAGGGGCTTACAGAAGTATTGCGAATGGATAACGTATTCGTACATCTCTATGGCAAAGCTGAAACAAAACCCGGCAGAAAAATGGGCCATGTTACTATCCTGCACAAAGATTATACTGAGCTTACTTACCGGGCCAATAAGATCAAACACCTGCTGAAAGTAATCGCTTAATTGTATTTTATTTTCCGAACATTTAATGGTTTTAAAAATCCGATGCCAATCAAACTTTTGGTTTGCAAACCCGGTGAAGTATTGTTGGGGCCAAATAATCGAATATCATCATCATAGATCATATCGAGACTGTAGGTGGCAGAAAAAAACCGGTTGATCTTGAAAGAGAAAAGATTGGTCATAAAAATATCAACATTTTGGGGATAGTTCTGATAATTGGAAAACAAGTCAATCCTGCCTTTATATGTTATGTTTTTAGCAATACTGTTACTGTAATTCAGGGTAACAAATGCGCCGATCTCGTTTAAAGAATGGCTGCCGGCCGGCACACCATACACTCCTTTATCCGAAAGTGTTTTATTAGCGATAATGGTTGAACGGGAAGTAAGTGGAGAAATGAACAATGACAAATTTCCGGTAGGTTTATAATCAAACCCTGCGGACAAGATAAGATAGGCGGGCGATAAAAAAGAAGAAGAAAAATCACCCACATTCTTAGAGAAAGTGTAGCCATCAAAAAACTGGGAACGGAAATTAAAAAGAGTTGATAAATACCACTTACCCAATGTATCCATCTTATATCCATATTTGCTGAGATAATCGAACCGATCATCATTTTTACGGCTTCCCAGACTGGTAGACTGAACAAAGCCCAGGTTTATATCTATATTATTATCCCAACCATGCCTGTCTTTCCTGAAGAAAAAGAAATAATTGAAATAACCGTTCACTGTCAAAGAAAAATTATCCCCACCCGAGGCCCAGTTGCTTAAAGACCCCTGTGCAAGGTTAAAACTCATCAATCCACCCCTTTTCCAGTTCCACCGACTGGTATCTGCCTCTTTTTTAATGGTACGCGATGTTTCGTTTCTTAACTTATTTACCAGGATACCCTGTGTAATTCCCGCGTGAACACAAAATAAAGCCATGAACAGCATAACAATTTTTCGCATTTCCGTTAAATTTTTGCTGGCAAATCTAATCGTTCTCACGAATTTTTGTGAAAGTTATGCTGACAATCTGGCATTAACCGCTTCCTTTTTGTACTTTCGCTATCTAAATTTCAGGAAGAATGGAAATATTGGAATTAGCGGGCAAAGTACATGACGGGAACCGTCAGGGAGAAGCCTTTAATCCATTGGGGAATGATATTCAATTTTTCAAAAAACGCTTTTATATAGAAAGTTATGGCTGTGCCATGAATTTTGCGGATAGTGAGGTAGTGGCTTCTATTCTGAATGCAGAAGGATTTGGTGCCACCCATAACCCGGAAGAAGCGGACCTGGTGCTGATCAATACCTGTTCTATCCGTGAAAAAGCGGAACTTACCGTCAGAAAAAGATTAACTGAATTCAGGTCGCTGAAGAAAAAAAAGCCGGGTATGCTGATAGGCATGCTGGGCTGTATGGCTGAGCGGCTGAAGGCCAAATTATTGGAAGAAGAAAAACTGGTAGACATAGTGGTAGGACCCGATGCCTACAGAAGCTTACCCGCCCTGATAGTTGAAGCAGAAACCGGCCAGAAAGCGGTTAATGTATTGCTCAGCCGCGATGAAACCTATGGTGATATTGCCCCAATACGTTTAGACAGTAATGGCGTATGTGCTTTTGTTTCGATTATGCGGGGATGCAATAACATGTGCAGCTTCTGTGTAGTACCCTTTACCCGTGGAAGAGAGCGAAGCAGTGATGCGCATTCGATTGTAGCGGAAGCAGTACAATTATTCGATTCCGGCTATCGCGAAGTAACCCTGCTTGGCCAGAACGTGGATAGTTATTACTGGATAGATGAGGAACACAATGAAACCATCACGTTTGCGAAACTATTGGAGAAAGTTGCACTGGTATCCCCTTTATTAAGGGTACGTTTCAGTACATCACATCCCAAAGACATTACAGACGAAGTATTATTTACTATAGCCAGATACGAAAATATCTGCAATTATATTCATCTTCCCGTACAAAGCGGCAGCAACCGTATTTTACAACTAATGAACCGCACATATACCAGGGAATGGTATATAGCCAAAGTGAACCGTATCCGCGAAATACTGCCTTCCTGCGGTTTAAGTACCGATATGATTACCGGTTTTTGTACCGAAACAGAAGAAGATCATCAGGAATCTTATGCTTTGATGGAATACTGTAAGTATGACCTTGCCTATATGTATTTCTATAGTGAAAGACCCGGTACGCTTGCTGAAAAAAGATATGAGGATGATATTCCGGAAGAAGTGAAAAAAAGGAGATTACAGGAGATTATTGCCCTTCACCGGATTCATTCACTGGAAAGCATGCAACGTGACGTGTACAAAACTTTTAAAATTCTGATTGAAGCGAATTCGAAAAAAAGTGATGCTCACTGGCAGGGAAGAACCGATCATAATAAAGTAGTCATATTTCCCAAAGAAGCCTATCACCTGCAAAAAGGTGATTATGTGACTGTAAAAATACATAGCTGTACAGCAGGAACTCTAATAGGGGAAATCACAATTAATAATTAATAATTCAATTTTAATTATCAGTTATCAATCATAATACAATGGATTTACAAAGTATAAAGAACCGGTTTAGCATCATAGGTAGCTCTCCCGCATTGAACTATGCGCTGAACACAGCCGTGCAGGTAGCGGCAACTGATCTTACTGTTTTGATTGTAGGCGAAAGCGGAGTGGGAAAAGAAGTATTTTCTCAGATTATTCATGCCCTCTCCTCGCGCAAACACAACCCTTTTATTGCCGTTAACTGCGGCGCCATACCGGAAGGCACAATCGACTCTGAATTGTTTGGTCATGAAAAAGGAGCATTTACCGGTGCCGTTGATAGCCGTAAAGGTTATTTTGAAACAGTCAGCGGTGGCACCATTTTCATGGATGAAATTGGCGAAATGCCATTGGGCACCCAGGC
>CAYHTC010000099.1:0-8436 GCA_964359445.1 uncultured Sediminibacterium sp.
TGGTATTTCCGGAAGTTCGCAGGCGGGAACCGCATCGGTTATCTATTTTATCCTGATTTATGTTTTCTCCAACCTGGCTGCTTTCGGTGTGGTATCATTGGTGAGCGCTTTAACCGGGAAAGAAAATATCAGCGATTTTAAAGCTTTCTATACAACTAATCCATTGCTTTCCTGGGTACTGACTATAGCGCTGTTTTCATTGGCCGGTGTGCCGCCGACTGCCGGATTTTTTGGCAAATTCTTTTTGTTAATCGCCGGTGCCGCAAAAGGAAATTATATATTGATTGGAGTAGCCGCGTTAAATATGGTGATTTCGTTCTATTATTATCTGCGGGTAGTAAAAGCCATTTTTATGGATGATAATGAACAACCCATCGCGAAAATAAATATCCCGGTTATGCCAAAGCTTGCCTTATATATTTGTGTTGCAGGAATTGTGCTAACCGGTCTGGTAAGCTATGTGTATGATTATATTTATTCATTCAGTACAGGCTTTTAAAATGTAGCTAAGTATGGCGATCAATAAAAATCATGAATTTGAAGAACTGGATGGTATTAAATGTGCCATTGTGGAAAAAAATGTATTGAAGCACCGTGTTGATTTTATTAAGGAGCTTCTTGCGTTTAATCATTTTCAAGTGGTGGTAGTAGCCAGTCCGCCACCCAGGGCAACTGCCCCTGCTCCTGTTGCAGAAGGAGTGGAAACGCCTGCATTACCTGTTGCGCCTGAAACTTTTACAGTTGGTGTAACCGATGTGATGTTCAATGCCACCAATGCTGTTTTCGGCCGCTTATTAAAAACACCCGATGGCCATGTGGTTACACTGGCCTACTGGAATCAGAAAGAACCGGAGGCCCATGATGAGATTCCTTATTATCAAAATAAGTAGTTTCGCCGGCCTTTACCTCTGCCAAAATACCTGTTTAGGGTTGCTGATATTGTATACTAAAAATAAACTTTGGTTTCCTGTTGGATTTTGCCTGTAACTGTCGTAACTTTTAACTATAAAATTTATTGTATGCATCAATATCACATCGTATCACGCATAGCCATCTACTTGCTGGCTGCGGTAATGATCACATTTGGTATCCTGCATTTTGTGAATGCCCGTGATTTAGTTGTATATATTCCTGATTATGTTCCGGGAGGTATACTGTGGGTGAATATTGTGGGGGCGGCTTTCATACTTGGAGGTATCTCTTTCATTTTAAACAGGTGGGTTAAGATGGCAGGCTACCTGCTGGCAGCGCTCCTGTTTGTTTTTGTTATTGTGATCCATCTGCCTAATTATCTGAACGCGGGTAATGGAGAAACAAGGGCCATGGCATTGATCAACATCCTGAATGATCTGGCTATTGCCGGTTTTGCACTTCATTTGGCTGCGGGGGCACATCACCAGAAATTGCACCTGGAAGACAGTGACTGAATGTTGGATTTTCGTTTAGCCAAAGGCATTTGCTTTAGAATGTTGCCAGATAATAATTTATCAGATTCCCCTATATTTATCTTTCCAACGAATACAAATGCCATATAAACGTATGCATCTTCCTGAACTGCAGCATGCCATTGCCACTGATGATGATCAGCAGGCTTATGCAGAGTTATTTGCACGTTTCAATCCGCTTTTGGTATTGTTTACCCAATCAATAGTACATCAGCGGGAAGTGGCAGAAGAAATTGTTTCAGACGTTTTTATCCGTATTTGGCAAAGGCGTAAAACACTCGATCAGGTTCAACACCTGAAGATGTATCTTTATGTATCAGCCAGAAATTATGCCATAAATAAACTCCGGAGTAAAAATCACCAGCTTTCTATAAAAGTTCAGGAACTTTCAGTAGATCTCCCTTCATTTTCCGAAGATCCACATGAAAAAACGGTTATGGCCGAAACCCAAAAGGAAATTCATAAAGCCGTAAATGAATTACCAGGCAGGTGTAAATTAATTTTCAAACTTGTAAAAGAAGATGGCCTGCGCCAGAAAGAAGTCGCCGAATTACTGCAACTTAGCCCAAAAACAATTGAAAATCAATTAGCTATAGCTTTAAAAAAACTGGCTGAAACCATTCGGAACGTAACAAATGGCAAAATGTATAAATAAAAATGAATAATTCTTGGGGGTTTCTCCCTGATATCTTGTCCTTGAGTCTGAACTGATTGTTATGCCGGAAAGGATATGGTATTTATTAAGTATTAAATTATCAGGCGAAGCCACCCAGGCAGAGCTGGATGAATTTCATTTATTACTATCGCAACAGCCCGAATGGGAGGTTGCTGTGCAACATATTACCCGTTATTGGCTCCAACCAAAAGATTCCCCTTCTTTTTCTTCCTTACCCGATTGGTTACATCATATTGAGCGTCTTAGAGCTGCCGGAGTTGAGTGGACCGAACCCAATTCCGATCAAGCGGCTATTGTTACACTGGCTGACTCTGGTAACCGCAGGTATCAGATGAAGAGGTGGCTTGTGGCTGCTGCCGTGCTAATTATTACATTGGGTACCGGATGGTTGATACTGTTACATCCTGCCTCCATTGTTAATGAAGTAATGGTACTGGCAACCAATAATCCTAATGAAGTTACCACCCAGCCCGCCTCCCGTTCACAGCTAACATTACCAGATGGGAGTAAAGTATGGCTCAATGCGAGTAGTAAGCTTTCTTACAGTAATGGGTTTGGTGAAGAAAACAGGAATGTTTGGCTGGAGGGAGAAGGTTTTTTTGAAGTTTTTAAAAATAAAGAACTCCCCTTTATCATACATACTTCACGTATGAATATCAAAGTAACCGGAACCGTATTTAATGTGAGAGCCTATCCTCAGGAGGCAACTTCTGAAACAGCATTAATTGAAGGTTCTGTTGAGGTGGCGCTGTCTGGTGAGAAGGAATGGAAGTATCATCTCAAACCACGACAGAAACTGGTTGTAGATAATCATGGAATTTCAATTGACAAAATCAATAACGGCCCCGTTACCAAATTTACGCCAGGAACCACTGTGCCATCATATACTGCCAGTTTACAAAGTCTTTCAAGGCCTTTAGCGGATAGCCAGGTTGTAGAGACCGCCTGGGTGTATAACCTTCTTTCTTTCTCCGATGAATCCTTCCGGCAGGTAGCAAACAAAATGGAGAAATGGTATGGTGTAACCATTATTTTATTGGAAAATGATATGGAAAACTGGCATTTTACGGGGAGCTTCAGGAATGAGTCACTAACAGAGGCCCTAACTGCTCTGCAACTTTCAACTGCCTTTAATTTTGTTGTAAAAGAGCATACCATATACATTTCTAAACCCGTTAATAAATAAAAAGCCGCATATGAGAAAAAATAACAGAACAGAATCCGGATAAAGAAGAGGGGGTGGCTTCCACACCTTACCCCCTCTGTTTGATGAAAAAATAAATGACAGTAAAGCCGTAATCAGCGAACCCCGGTAAGGGGTTGCACAATTACACTAAACCCTTAATTTTTCAAAATGAAAGTACAAAAAAGACTCTTGATAACACGAAGAATTTCCGTTACCCCAATAATTTTTAAAATTATGAAATTAACGATTGCTCTTCTTTTGTTTGTTAGCCTCCACGTTTATGGGAGTGGGTATTCTCAGTCAAAGATTACTCTCTCACTACCATCGGCCAATCTGAAAGAAGCGCTCAGGCAGATTGAAAAGAGGAGCCAGTTTCGGTTTCTCTACAATCAGCAGACCCTGAAAAATGCAGGTAAAGTATCTTTAAAACTGGTAAATGCCAGCCTTGTTGAAGCAATGATCAAATTACTTGACGGTACGGGTATTAATTACCAACTTCTTGGTAATGACTTAGTTGTATTGAATACAAATCAGGCTTCCGGTGTTTTGGCACCTCAGCCCGTTAAGATTTCAGGTAGAATTCTTGGTGCTGATGGCATTCCGGTTGCAGGTGCCAGTGTAATGGTAAAAGGCAGTAAAAATGGTACAGCGGCAAATTCAAATGGCCAATTTACATTAACAGTAGCAGATGACGCGGTTTTGGTCATTTCGGCTATTGGCTTTGTTACCCAGGAAGTATCTGTAATTGGGAAAACAGAGATTAATCTTACGCTTCAGGCGATTGCTAATAACCTGAATGAGGTGGTGGTTATCGGTTACGGTACTGCCAGCAAACGTGACCTAACCGGTTCAATTGTAAAAATTGAAGGAAAGGAGGTAGCTGATAAACCCAATACCAATCCGGTTTCATCGCTGCAGGGTAAAGTAGCTGGTCTTTCCATTGTGAATTCCGGTACGCCAGGCGCTGAGCCGGATATCCGTATTCGCGGAACGGTAAGTATAGGAGCAGTAAAACCTTTATATGTTGTTGACGGGATATTTAACGACAATATCGATTATATCAATCCCAATGATATTGAGTCTATTGAAGTACTGAAAGATCCATCTTCCCTTGCCATCTTCGGTGTAAGAGGCGCTTCAGGCGTTATTGCTATAACAACTAAAAAAGCAAAGACCGGGCAGTTAATTGTAAACTTTAATTCTTCCTTTGGTACCAAACAACTGGTTGATAAAATTGCAATGGTTGATGCAGCAGGGTTTAAAACTTTGTTTGATGAAGAACAAAATAATATCGGCGTTCCATTGAATCAGCGTTTTGATTATACCAGGTGGACCGGAAATACAGATTGGGTGAAGGCACTAACACGTACTGCTTTATTTAACAGTAATAATATCAGCGTTACCGGTAGCACCGAAAAAAATAAATTTTACATGGGTGTAGGGTATATAACTGATGAAGGGGTTGTTAAACACGAAAAACTCGACAAACTTATTTTTAATGTAAATGATGAATTAAGGGTTAGTAAGACTTTCAAAATCGGATTTAACCTGAATGCGTTCCGTCAGAATCTTCCTTTCAGTCAGGCAAATGGCCTGTTATATGATGCCCGCAGGGTATTACCTATTACTGAGCCGTATAACACTGCAAATGAAGCGTATACCCAACTCGCTATTCAGTCTGCGCAGATTGGTAATCCACTGATGAATCTTGAAAATAAATGGGACAAAGAATTGCGTACGGAGTTTCGTACAGTGGGCAATGTGTTTGCGGAACTTAATTTTCTGCGTAACTTCACACTTCGCTCAACTTTTTTTGCTGACATCTCCAGTCTTGATGAAAGAAGATATAACCCGCTGATCAATACTTATAACCCTACCATCGGCACTACGGGTCTGGTTTTTGTAGATCCGAATAACAGAACAACTTCGGTAAGTCAGGGCAGTTCCAAATGGAGTAAGTTTCAGCAGGATCATATTCTTACATTCAGAAAAAGCTTTGGAAATCATGGCCTTACAGCTATTGCCGGCTTCACTACCTATTTCAATAAATATAATGGGTTGTTTGGAAGTGTAAGCCAACGTGTTACCGGTGATGCCATTCCGAATGACAAACGTTTTTGGTATGTAGATAATGGTTTTGGCGATCCTACTACCCAACGTGCTAATTCATCACAATGGGAAAGGGCTACCGTTTCAAGTCTCTTTCGGGTACTCTATAACTACAAAGGAAAATACCTGTTGAATGGTTCCTTTCGTCGCGATGGATCTTCCCAGATTTCTCCGTTTAACCGGTACAAGAATTTCTATTCAGTAGGTGCCGCATGGGAACTGACAAAAGAAAAATTCATGGAGAAACAGGAGCTATTCAATTTCTTCAAACTGAAAGCTTCATGGGGTATTCTAGGTGTACAAAATACGTATGGATATGATTATCCTTTCTATCCCGCATTGCTTTCAGGCAATACCGCGGTATTTGGAAACAATATCGTTCCTGCCTATTCACTTTCTTATGAGCCCCGCCGCGACTTAACATGGGAAACAGTAAATGCAAAAGAAATAGGCATTGAATTATATGCTTTGAATAACCGGCTGCATGTTGAAGCGGCTTATTACAGCAAACTCACCAAAGACATCATGACTATCGTTCCAACAGGAGCTGGTCGTTACAGGTTGGATAATGTAGGTGATCTACGCAATAAAGGCTTTGAACTATCAGCCGGATGGAATCAAAAGCTGGCAAAAGACTGGTCTTTCTCTATAGATGCCAATATTACCACGTTCAACAATAATGTGGTAGATCTTGGTGGTAACAGATTGTCGGCAAGTGAAGAAAGACCTAACCAGACTGAAGCAGGATACCCCATCGGTTATTTCTATGGTTATGTGGTTGAAGGTCTTTATCAGTCTTATGCCGATAAACTGGGCTCCCCCAAAGTAGTTGGATATGATTATGGTCCCGGTGACTTTAAATACAAAGATATAAATGGGGATGGTGTGATTGATACAAAAGACAGGACACAGATTGGGAATCCAACACCTGATTTTATGTATGGTATCTCACTTCATGCCAGTTATAAAGGGTTTGATTTTGGCGCCGATTTTAATGGTGTGTATGGGAATGAAATTTATCGTTTCTGGGGTAGTTCAGAATTGCCATTTACCACATTTAATTACGCTGCATTTAAAATGAATCGCTGGACAAGTGAAGGCACATCCAACTGGGATCCTATTCTGGGAGCAAACCATACCATTAACCGCCTGCCATCCACTTATGGTATTGAAGATGGCAGTTATTTCAGGATAAGAAACCTGCAATTGGGGTATAATTTCAATTCTGAATTGCTGAAAAAAGCCTATATAAAAAATATCAGAATTTTTGCAAATGTTCAGAACCTGAAAACCTTTAAACGTAACTCCGGCTATACCCCTGAATTTGGTGGTACGGCCACTTCGTTTGGAATTGATAATGGAAATGGTCCTGTTCCGCTTGTGTTTACCGGTGGTATCAATGTAACCTTCTAAAAAATCTAAAAAATTCTTTTATGAATAATTTTAAAAAAATAGTAACCGGTGCATTGTTCTCTGTGCTTCTTACATTGATCATGCCCGGCTGTACAAAATTTCTCGATAGAAAGCCACTTTCCGCTACACTGGATGATCTTAACCAGGGTGGATTGGAAGGCCAGATTTATGGTTTGTACGGTGCCATCAGAAATGGTGATGTAGCAGGCCAGGGTTTTGGAGGTATTCCATGGCTGGCAATAAACAATTTCCGCTCTGATGACTCAGAAAAAGGCAGTAGCCCGGCGGATGGTGCGGATTGGGGAGTTATTTATGACCAGTTTCAATATGTGAAAGACCACTGGTCATCCAATATTTATTGGGATCAACACTATGTACTTATTGGACAGGCTAATACAGCATTGCAACTGGCTGATTCGCTGAAACTGACAGATGCGGCTTCATTGGTAAATATTGCTGAAGCAAAATTTTTCAGGGCTTTCGCGTATTTTGACCTGGTTCGCGCTTTTGGCCAGGTTCCTAAAATTGATTTTCGTGTATATAATCCATCTGATGCCAAAAAGCCTAAAGCAACCGTTGCAGAACTCTATACATTAATAGATACCGACCTTGCTTATGCGGAAGCAAATCTGCCCGCAAACTGGGCTGCAAAATTTATTGGCAGACTAACCAATGGTTCTGCAAAAAGCCTGCATGCAAAAACGATGCTGTACAGACAGAACTGGAGTGGTGCACTTTCACTTTGCCAACAGGTTATCAATTCAGGAAAATATGCCCTGCAATCTGATTACTCCAAAATATTTACAGATGCCGGTGAAAACAGTTCAGAGTCTGTTTGGGAGATCCAGGCTCATATTGGCGCAAATGGATCGGATAATTATTTCTCCTGGTATGCAATCGCGCAGGGTGTTCGCGGAGCAGGGGAGTGGGATCTTGGCTGGGGATGGAATACACCTACCAGTGATCTGGTAAATGCTTTTGAAACCGGCGACACGAGAAAAAATGCAACTATTCTGTATTCAGGACAAACAGATGGTGTTTATGGTAAAGTATTACCCAGCTTCCCTGGTATTCCACGTCAATACTGGAATAAAAAAGTTTATCCGGATCCTTCAATGCAGATAACCACTGGTTCAAGACAGGGTGGTTGGATAAATCAGCGTATGATCAGGTATGCCGATGTGTTGCTGATGGCTGCTGAAGCGGCAAACGAAGTAGGCGGAGCCCCAAACGCTGCCTTGGCACAGAGTTATATAGAACAGATAAGGAGCAGAGCCAGAAATGGAGCTACTGGTGTATTGCCAACAGTTGTTTTCACAGATCAGGCACAAATGCGTACCGCTATTCAAAATGAAAGAAGATATGAACTGGCCATGGAGGGCGAAAGATTCTATGACCTGGTTCGTTGGGGTCTTGCTCCAACTGTACTCAGCTCTTTGGGTTATCAGAACAAACATAGATATTATCCTATTCCACAACCCGCAATTGATTTTTCGGGTGGTGTATTGGTTCAGAATCCGGAATGGCCTTAATAAATAATATTCTATCTTCTTAAAAATCAAAATAGTTAAAATGAAAAATAAATCATATTTACTTTATGCCTTACT
>CAYHTC010000100.1:0-8418 GCA_964359445.1 uncultured Sediminibacterium sp.
GCTAAAATAAAAAATAATTATTTGCTAATCGGAATGAGAATGAGAGAGAAAAAAACGGGAAACATCATTTTCATGTTGCTTCCCGTTCTGTGTTTGTAGCGAGAACGAGATTTGAACTCGTGACCTCAGGGTTATGAATCCTGTGCTCTAACCAACTGAGCTACCTCGCCGGTTTTTTCCTGTAGCTTTTCGCTAACGGGCTGCAAATATAGGAGGTTTGGGTAAAATGAGGCCGTTTAGTAGGCCAAAAGTTTACAGATACGCTCTGCCACTTTAGTGGCCGTGGGCAGCATGGCCGCTTCCAGCGCCATATTGATGGGTACGGCCGGCAGGTTGAGCGCCCCCATCACTTCTACTTTCGCGTCCAGAAAATAATAACAATGATTGGATATGCGCAAAGCTAAAGCCTCCGCGAATGAATTATTCTGCTGCTCCTCACTCAGTACCAACACTTTTCCATGGCGGCACACGGATGCAAAAATGGCTTCCTCATCCAATGGAAATAACGTCCGCAAATCAATGATCTCTACCCTGCCAGCTAAGGTTTCCGCAGCGGCTTTTGCCCAATACACTCCCATGCCATAGGTAATAACAGCAACCGTTTCGCCCCTGCTAAGGCAGGATGCATCGGCCTCTAACACCCTACCCGCTTTACCCAGGGGTATCACATAATTTTTATCGGGTTCGGGCATCCGGGCATCATCTGTTCCGGGTACCTTACTCCAGTATAGTCCCTTGTGTTCCAGCATTACAACAGGGTTGGGATCAAGGAATGCCGCTTTCATCAGTCCCTTCATATCCGCGGCATTGGACGGATACACCACTTTAATACCTTTAATAGACAGCAGCGTACTTTCAATACTGCCACTATGGTAAGGACCGCCGCCGCCATAGGCCCCGGTGGGTATGCGTAAGAGCATTTGTACCGGAAATTTTCCGTTGGAGAGATAACAGGATTTAGCTACTTCCGTTACCAATTGATTAATGGCGGGATAAATATAATCGGCAAACTGTATCTCTACTATCGGCTTAATACCAAGAGCGGAAAGACCAACGGTTGAGCCAACAATATAGGCCTCCTGGATGGCTGTATTGAATACACGGTACTCTCCAAATTTATCTGCCAAAGTAGCCGTTTCCCTGAATACCCCTCCCAGCCTGGCTCCCACATCCTGACCATATAATACCGCTTCAGGATAGTCGGTCATCAACTCTTCTACTGCCAGCAAAGCAGCATCAACCATCATGATCCGTTCCCCGTTTTTTGGATTCCGGTGACCGGTTTCCTCTTTAACGGGTGTGGGAACAAATACATGATCCTCCACAGAACTGATATCAGGCTCTATGGCTTTTTTCGCCAAATGAAAATCCTGTACTACTTTTCCCAGTACATCTGCTTCCAACTGGTTTATCTCATACTCACTATACCCCACACCATTTAATAATATACGGAGTTTAGGAATGGGATCATAGGATCCATGCTTCAAAAGATCTTCCCTGTCACGATAAAATTCTTTACGCACCCCGCTGGTATGATGCCCCAGCAACGGCACGGTAGCATGCACCAAAACGGGCCTGCGTTCCGTTCTTGCATAAGCAATGGCCTGTTCCATGGTTTCATAACTGCTGATAAATTCACTGCCATCACATTGCATTCGTTTGATACCTTTAAAACCCGCCGCATATTCATACGCATTCATGGTGCGAATTTCACCGGATGAGGCGCTGATACTCCATTGATTATCCTGTACCAGGTAAATAATGGGCAATTGTTTTAATGCCGCGAACTGAAGGGCCTCACTTACTTCTCCTTCTGATAAGCTGCCATCACCCAATGAACAAACCACAATCGGTAATTGACCATCTTCCGATTTGCGCAGTAAGGGGGATGAGGTGCGTTCTAAAAATTGAATACCCTGCGCGATACCTGTGGCAGGGATGGCCTGCATACCTGTTGCACTGCTTTGATGAATGATGGAAGGGCGATGCTGATCACGGCTGCCCGGGTGACAATAATAGGAGCGCCCACCAGAAAAAGGATCTTCTTTTTTGGCCAGTAGCTGAAGCATTAATTCATGGGAAGTAAAACCCGCTGCTAAAAGCATACTGTCATCGCGGTAATACGGACTTACCCAATCGCAGGATAATAACTGCATGCCGGTAGCCATTTGTATGGCTTCATGTCCGCGGGAGGTGGAGTGTACATATTTACATACCTGCCGGTTGGCATCATACGTTTCAGCCATTGATTTGGCTGTAACCATCAGTTGGTAAGCTTGTAATAATTGGTTGGGCGTCAGCATCTGGTCAACGTATGGTTGGGCATCAGCAATAATAATTTTTTACCACTATTTGATTTCGAGAAAGAACATTTTTTCATTTCCGTATAATCCTTCCAGAATATCATCTGTAACACATTCACCTACTCCTGCCGGTGTACCGGTATAAATAAGATCGCCAATATTGATTGAAAAATATTGCGAAATATGAGATACGATCTGGTTGAATGAAAAGATCATATCATCGGTTGTGCCCTTCTGAACGGTTTCTTTATTTTTTTGTAAAGAGAATTCAATGGGATTGGACAGTATTTCCGGAGTGAAAGGAACCCATTTACCAATGATGGCCGAGTTATCCCAGGCTTTTGCTTTTTCCCAGGGCAGGCCCTTTTTCTTTAGTTCGGCCTGTATATCCCTGGCAGTAAAATCTATACCGATGGTAAAAGCGTCATAATAATTTTCGGCGCTGTCTTCGGTTATATACTTTCCATTCTTGCAAATGCGTAACACAATTTCTACTTCGTAGTGCAACTCATTAGTGAACTCCGGATAAAAAAATGGGGCATTAGACTGCATGAGTGCAGACTTGGGTTTCATAAAAATAACCGGCTCTTCCGGAATGGCATTGCCTAATTCTTTTGCATGATCAGCATAATTACGTCCAACACAGAATATTTTCATGAGGCTACTATTTATTTTTTGCCACAAAGGCGCTAAGGCTCAAAGTAACACAAAGTTTTTAAGAGGTTATTCACTTGGTAAATTCCAGGCTATTGGCCAGGTTCATTGTTTTTTCCAGTCCAATGGCGGCAAATGATTCAATCAATTCAATACACTTAGCAATTTTTTGATCAACCAGTGG
This sequence comes from uncultured Sediminibacterium sp., assembly GCA_964359445.1. Lineage (GTDB taxonomy): Bacteria > Bacteroidota > Bacteroidia > Chitinophagales > Chitinophagaceae > Sediminibacterium. Next base: position 3,142 of record CAYHTC010000100.1, read on the forward strand.
TTTTTCGCCCGGTAACCATTTCCCCAAAACAAAGTCTATTTGTCTGCCTTTGGGAAATTCGTTTCCAATACCAAAACGTAATTTAGGATACAAGTCAGTACCGAGTGTCAATTGGATATCTTTCAGCCCATTATGTCCCGCATCACTTCCTGAGCCCCGCATACGCAGTTTATTCAAGGGTAAAGCCAGGTCATCCACCACCGTTAGTGTGTGCAACAAATCAACCTTCTCCTTATCCATCCAGTACTTAAAGGCCTTTCCGCTGAGGTTCATATAGGTAGTGGGTTTTATGCAGATAAAAGTTTTACCCTTCCACTTAACTTCCGCTGTTTCCGCTAACCTGTCGGTCTTAAAAAAACCACCATGTTTCAATACGAATGCGCTAACCACATCAAACCCGATATTATGACGGGTATGGTGATATTCTTCGCCTGTATTACCTAAACCGATGATAAGAAACTTATGCATAATCTGTTCAAAAATACCCCGTAATACCGAAGGAACAAAAGTTTGTCAATTCAACCTGCCCTCCAAACTACTATTTCGAATACCCGGAGCATAAAATAAGCCCGATAAAATTTACCGGGCTTATATATCATTTTCGGGAGATCAGGATTATTTTTTCTTCTCATCCTTCGCAGCGGTGGTAGTGGTAGTAGTAGTAGCCGCAGTTGCTTCTTCCTGTTTCAACAGACGCGTTAATACAACAGAAGCGATAGGGATACGTGGAGAATTCAAAATTTCCATACCCACTACTTTCACATCTTCTACCCGAATGTTACCATTCAGGTCGAGGTCGGTAATATCAACAGTGATGGTTGATGTAAGATCTTTAGGCAGGGCCTTTACTTTCAGCGATTTCATTTTAGTAACCAGTTTACCACCACCTTTCACGCCGATAGAGACACCTGTGAATTTAAGGGGTAAGGTAGCGACTACTTTTTTATCGCCAACCAGTTCCAGCAGATCTACGTGGATCAGTGAATCCTGTACCTTATCAAATTGCAGATCTTTTAAAATGCATTTGTAAGTTTTGCCATCTACTGTAACATCAGCCAACTGAAATTCACCAGTGTACACCAAAGGCTTGAAAGCCCTGGCAGAAGCGTAAAAATTTACCTCCTGAGCACCCCCGTAAATTACACCCGGCACATTGTCCTGAGAGCGAATCTGGCGGGCGGCTTTTTTGCCATGCTCGGTCCTCAGGTGACCTTCGATTGTAATTGTTTTCATGTATTTATTTTTTGGACGGCAAAGGTAGGGGAAAGTTAGGAGTTAGAAGTCTGGAGTTTTATTCCAACTCCTAACTCCTAACTCACTTATCTCTTCCCCTCAACTGAGAGTGAATAAACAGACTCGTAATGCTCTTATTTTCATAGGCATTACGTATAGCAATGGCGAAGAGGTCGGCTACAGAAATAACCTTTATTTTGGAAGATGGTTGTTTGAGCGGAATGGTATCGCAAACAATTAATTCTTCCAAAACACTGTTCTCAATATTTTCATAGGCTTTGCCGCTCAAAACAGGATGGGTAATCAGCGCCCTAACGCTTCTGGCGCCTTTTTCTTTCAAAAGCCCTGCCGCTTTGGCCAAAGTGCCACCGGTATCGCAAATATCATCTACCAGTACAATATCTTTATCGGTTACATCGCCTATCACCACCATACTGGCTATTTCATTGGCCCTTTTACGGTGTTTATCACAGATAACCATCTCTGCATTGAAATAGCTGGCTATTTCTCTAACACGGTTAGTGCTGCCCACATCCGGTGCGGCAAACGACAGGTTAGGTAGTTTCAGTTGTTCAATATAGGGGATGAAAATAGCGGAACTGTCCAGGTGATCCACAGGCACATCAAAGAAACCCTGTATCTGTGGTGCATGCAAATCCATGGTAATTATCCTGTGTGCCCCTGCCGCTTCGAGTAAAGTGGCTATCAGTTTTGCACCGATAGCTACACGGGGTTTGTCTTTCCGGTCCTGCCTGGCAAATCCATAATAAGGAATCACGGCAATGATCTTATGGGCGCTGGCCCTTTTGGCAGCATCAATCATCAACAATAATTCCATCAGGTTTTCGGTAGGTGAATAGGTGCTTTGCACCAGAAAAACATAGTCGCCACGAATACTTTCTAAAAAGATTGGCTGAAATTCTCCATCGCTGAATTTTTGAATATTGATTTTACCGATGGGGGCGCCAAAACGCTGGGCAATTTTTTCTGCCAGTTTCTGCGAACCGGTGCCGGAGAATATCTTGACGGATGGGCTCATAAATAAAGTGGAATGTGCGGCGAAGATATTGATTAGGTTAAGAAATAGTAAATTGATTGTATAATAATTTTTAGTATGAGGAATTTTTCTATTAAAGACTGGGCGGAAGATGATCAGCCCCGTAAAAAATTATTACTCAAAGGGGCCGATACGCTCAGTAATTCAGAACTGCTGGCCATTTTGATTAATAACGGAACAAGGGGTCAATCGGCTATTGACGTGGCTAAGAGCCTTTTACAGACGCTTGATAATGACTTACAGAAATTAGCCGGCCTGAGCGTACGTGAGCTGATTAAACAAAAGATTAAAGGCCTGGGAGAAGCCAAAGCCATCACTATTGCGGCTGCACTGGAACTGGGTATCCGAAGAACTGCTTCGGGAAGGAAAAAGGAACTGGTTACCAAAAGCGGTGATATTGCCGAATACCTGCGCGCCACACTGGAATACAGGAAGCAGGAAGTATTTGCCGTAGTTTACCTGAACAGGGCCAATAGGATCACTCAATTTGAGATTATCAGTGAGGGCGGAATGACGGGAACGGTAGCTGACCCAAGGATTATTTTAAAGAAGGCGCTTGAAAACGATGCCACTTCGATTGTGCTTTGCCATAATCATCCCAGCGGTAATCTAAGGCCCAGTAAGGCGGATGAATTAATCACCCAAAAGATCAAACAGGCCGCAGCTTTCCTCGACATCCTTGTGATGGACCATATCATTGTGAGTAATGAGGGGTATTTTAGTTTTGCGGATGAGGGGATAATGTGAGGAGTTAGGAGTGAATTTTAACTCCAGACTCCTAACTCTTCTACGCCTGCGCCGTAGGCCCGCCAAAATTCATGGGTATCTCAATATTTTCAAGATCCTTGATGGCGCCATTGGCGGTTTCGAAGCGTTCAATATTTTCTTCGAGCGCTTTCATGAAACGTTTGGCGTGCATGGGGGTGAAAATAATTCTGGATTTTACTTTGCTTTTAGGGGTGCCGGGCATCACGTTCACAAAATCAATTACAAATTCTGCGTTGCTGTGCGTGATGATAGCGAGGTTGGCATAACTGCCTTCTGCTACTTCTTCACTGATCTCGATATTTAATTGGGCGGGTTGTTGTTCCATACTGCTTTAATAAGTGATCAAAAGTATTTAAAAAATGTAAGTAGCTGTGAAGATTCGCTTTTTTTAAAAAAAAGGGACCGGCAATTGCCGGTCCCAGGTAGTATTTCTAACAAATTTGAGGATTAATCAACGTCCCAGAAAATTTTAGTTTTCAGCGGATCTACCGTACCCTGTGCATTTACATTGGCGCCATTAGAACCTAATTCAGTTCCCGGATAGAACAAACGTAACGGGCGGTCTGTTCCAAGAACGTTTTTAGATTGCGGTGTTACAGGGAAATTGCTTTTACGATATTCCGACCAGGCTTCCAGCCCGTTAAAATAAGCCAATGCCAGCCATTTCTGATAAGCAATTGCATTCAGTTTATTGGCAGAAGCGGTAAAATCTGCATTGTCAATACCACTGGTCAGCAAAACTGATGCATTAGCCGTATTGGCGCCAAGGGCACGGAATGATTGGGTAACCCCTTCATCATAGTATGATTGGGCCGTACCTGCTAAGTTCACACTTGCACCATACCGTTGTTTGGCTTCTGCAAGGTTTAACTGAACTTCAGCGGCAGTCATGAGTACAAATGGATTACCGAATTTGCCTTTGATCAGTAAAGCCGGCCCGATGGCACAGGTTACTGCAGGAAGGTATCCTGAACTTGATCCAAAGGGTACGCCCAGATAGTTAGCAGCGATTTCAGGTTTTGCACTTACACCCGGATTGGCGCCATTTTCATTACCCGGTGCATAAGCGAAACGCTTCAAGCGGAAAGTATCATTCGTTGCCATCAGTTGCGCAATGGAGTACTCTGTTAAACGTGGAAAATTATTAGTAGCCCTTCTTGCTCCGTTAGCATCATAACCCCATGTGTCGTAGATAGGATTGGTTTGTCCGGCAGCAGCCACATAACCAGGATTAACGCCCACTTCGGCGCCCGTAATAAAACCGGACCCTTCGGTAATGATTTTATTGATTTCACCGGTGATATAAGCATCGCGTCCGGTAATACGTGACTGGCGCATGAGGATGCGCAATTTCAGTGAATTGGCAAACTGTATCCATTTGGTGGTATTCCCTTTAAAAATGATATCGGATGACGCGTAGGCGCTGGCAAAAGCATTGGCTTTCAGATCAGTTATGGCATCACTTAACAAAGTAATTAAACCTTCATACACTGTTTTCTGATCATCAAATTTAGGCGCCAGAGAACCCACACCTTTTAATGCATCGCTGAATGGAATATTACCATAGAGATCTACCAGTTTCTGATAGTTGAATGCCGTCATTACCTTGGCAGGTCCTTTCAGATAATTCTGGTTAAACCTGGCTGCATTTTCCAGTACAAACTGGTAATCTTCCAGGTTATCATAAGTGGCATCCCAATAGTTAAAATCACCATTGGTGAACTCATACTTGAACAGCAGGGTTTGCAGGATATAACCGCTGGATTGGGTCCAGTGACCTGACCAGTACATGCCGGTTTCATTTGCACCCAGCAAATTGTTGGCAGAGACATTAAGGGCATTTGAAATAACAAATGCGGGTGTAGCAGTTGGCAGAGAGTTGGGGTTTGTATTTACGTCCAGGAAATCTTTTTTACATCCCGTACCAACCAGTACCGCCAGCGCGCCGATATATAAATATTTTAGTTTCATACTTATTATTTTAATTGAGGTGGTTGATTAAAAAACAAAATTTACGTTGAAACCATAAGAACGAACCGGAGGTGTCTGGAGGGTATTGTTAATACCGATACCATTGTCTGGGGTATAACTATATTCCGGATCAGTGTAATAGTTTGATTTATCCACTATGGTAAAGAGATTTCTTCCGTAAACAGCTATACTGGCAGCAGAAAAAACCTTTGTCTTTTTAATTAATGCCGCAGGTAAAGAATAAGAAA